>CAZUVG010000296.1:0-4456 GCA_964623765.1 uncultured Roseicyclus sp. | reverse complement strand
TGGGCTGCGTGTCGAGGTGGGAGCCCACGTAGACCGGCAGCGCCTCGGGGTCCGCGCCCTCGCGGCGGGCGAACATGTTGCCGATCTCGTCGACGCCCATGGTCATGCCGGCCTCCTCGCACCATTTCTGGAACATCGCGCGGCCCTCGGCATCCTCGTCGGTCAGCGTCTGGCGGTTGTTGCCGCCCGCGACGCCCGGGCCGATCTTCGCCATCTCCATGATGGCCTGCCAGAGCCTCTCGCCGTTGATCCTGAGGTTTTCACCCGGTGCCGCCATGCGTCTCGTCCCCTCGTCTTCCGTCCGTCAGTGCAGCCGTTTCAGGATGTCGCGCAACGTCCCGAACAGCGTGTCGATATGCCCCTTCTCGATGATGAGCGGCGGGGAAAGCGCGATGATGTCGCCCGTGGTGCGGATCAGGACATTGTGCTCATAGGCATCGAGGAACGCGCTGAAGGCGCGCTTGGTGGGCTCGCCCGCGATGGGTTCCAGCTCGATCCCCGCGATCAGGCCCATGTTGCGGATGTCGATCACGTGCGGGCAGTCGGCGAGCGAATGGACCGCGTCCTCCCAGTAGCCGCTGAGCTCCGCCGCGCGCTCGAACAGGCCCTCCTCCCTGTAGGTCTCGAGCGTCGCGATCCCGGCCGCCGACGCGATCGGATTCCCCGAATAGGTGTAGCCATGGAAGAGCTCGATCAGGTGCTCGGGTCCCTGCATGAAGGCATCGTGGATCTCCTTCGTCGCCAGCACCGCGCCCATGGGAATGACGCCGTTCGTCAGGCCCTTGGCGCAGGTGATGAGGTCGGGCATCACGTCGAAATGGTCCGCCGCGAAGGGCGAGCCGAGGCGGCCAAAACCGGTGATCACCTCGTCGAAGATCAGCAGGATGCCGTGTTTCGTGCAGATCTCGCGCAGCCGCTGCAGGTAGCCCTTGGGCGGGATCAGCACGCCGGTGGAGCCCGCCATCGGCTCGACGATCACCGCGGCCACCGTCTCGGGGCCGTGCAGCGCCACGATGCGCTCCAGATCGTCGGCCAGATCACCGCCATGCTCGGGCTGGCCACGGGTGAAGGCATTCTTCCCGGGCAGATGCGTGTGCGGCAGGTGGTCGACGCCCGTCAACAATGAGCCGAAGAACTTGCGATTGTTGACGATGCCGCCAACCGAGATGCCGCCGAAATTCACCCCGTGATAGCCGCGCTCGCGCCCGATGAGACGCGTCCGCGTCCCCTGCCCGATCGCGCGCTGGTAGGCGATGGCGATCTTGAGCGCGGTCTCCACGCTCTCGGAGCCGGAATTGGTGAAGAAGACATGCTCGAACGGCTCCGGCGCCATGTCGCGCAGGCGGTTGGCCAACTCGAAGGCCTTGGGGTGGCCCATCTGGAAGGCGGGCGCATAGTCCAGTTCGGCCGCCTGCGTCTGTATCGCCTCCACGATCTTCGGACGGTTGTGGCCCGCGTTGCAGCACCACAGGCCCGCGGTCCCGTCCAGAACCTCGCGCCCGTCGGCCGTCTTGTAATGCATCCGGTCCGCCGCGACGAACATCCGCGGGGTCTTCTTGAACTGCCGGTTCGCCGTGAAGGGCATCCAGAAGGCGGAGAGGTCGTTCGGGACCGGGTTGGTGCGGTCAAGGGCCATGGGTCTCACCGATGTCTCGCGGGAAGGGCCACGCGCCGCCCGGAACCGCTGGATTTCCGTTTTGACCAGATGGTCAAGATCACGCTAGCAGAGGCGCGATGCCAGTCAACGGATTGAACTCCGCCGCCTGCACAATCGCAAGGCAAATGATGGCGGAATGGGCCGGAATGGCGCGGCTTTGGGCGCCGTGCGAAGGCATGCTTGCCCCTGTCCGCGCCGCGGTGTCATGCTGCCCTCCATGAACGTGCAGAAGCCGCGCACCCGCATCCAGAAGAAGAACCGCGAGGCGATCCTCCGCGCCGCGCTGGAGGTCTTCTCGGCCCACGGCTTCCGCGGCGCGACGCTGGACGGGATCGCGGCGGAGGCGGGACTGTCGAAGCCCAACCTGCTCTACTATTTCCCGTCGAAGGAAGCGATCCACGTCGCGCTCCTGAGCGGGCTGATGGACGCATGGCTCGACCCGCTCCGCGCGCTCGACGCCGATGGCGAGCCGCGCGAGGAATTGCTCGGCTATGTCCGGCGCAAGCTGCAGATGAGCCGCGATTTCCCGCGCGAATCCCGTCTCTTCGCCAACGAGATCGTGCAGGGTGCGCCGAGGATCGGGCAGGCGCTGGAGACCGAGCTCAGGGCGCTCGTGGACGAGAAGGCGGCGGTCATCCGCGGCTGGGCCGATGCCGGACGCATCGCGCCGGTCGATCCCCATCACCTGATCTTCTCGGTCTGGGCCCTGACCCAGCACTACGCCGATTTCGACGTGCAGGTCCGCGCCGTCCTAGGCCCCGACCGCGATCCGCTCGGGGAGGCCGAGCGATTTCTCGAGACGCTGTTCTCGCGGCTGATCGCGCCCTAGCCGAGCTGCAGGGAACCCTCCGCCCCGACCTCCAGCGGCACGGGGTCCACGATGCCGCCCACGAAGGTGCCCCGCGGCCGGTCCAGGAAGGCGACGTAGCGCAGGCCCGCCTCGGTCGGGAGCACCCGCGCCGCGTAGCGGGCGCAGGGTTCGGACCCGTCGAGGAACGGGAGCGGCGCGAGTGTCCACGGCCCACGCGGACCATCGGCCGTCAGGTAATGGGTACCGGTGAGCGGCCCGCCCGGCGCGGCCTCGGCCGTGTCCTTCGCGTAGTGATGGGAGGCCGTGCAGAACAGCATGTACCAGCGACCGCCGGCCTTGAAGACCTGCGGCACCTCGAGCTGGCCGAAGCCGCCGGTGAAGACAGGTGGCTGCAGCGTCCAGTCCGCGAGGTCCGGCGAGGTGGCCAGCGCGACCGCCCCACCTGCGTTGGGCTCGGCCACGTCCGCCGCGCGCGCGGTCAGGAACATGAGCCAGCCGTCGCCCTCCGGGTCGCGCATCACCCAGGGGTCGCGGAAGGCGCGGTGTTCCCAGCGGACGGTCGCCAGATCGGTCTCGTAATGCTCGGCCGCCGGACCCTCGATGTCGAGGACAGGCTCGGCCGAGACACGCCTCCAGCGGTGCAGGTCGTCCGAGACGGCATGGCCGATGCGCTGGACCCGCCCGTCCTCGGCCCGCGAGATGCCGGTGTAGAACAGGTGCCATCCCGCCGCGTCCCTGACCACCGACCCCGTCCAGATCGCCATGTCGTCGAAGCCGGGTCCCTCGGACGGCGCGAAGCATTCGCCCAGGTGCTCCCACGTCACGAGATCGTCCGAGACGGCGTGGCCGACGCGCGCATTGTGGTGGCGCAGTTCCGGATCGCCGAGCGATTTCGGCGCCTGCAGGAAGAAGGCGTGCCAGCGCCCCCCGTCATGGGCATACCAGCTGTCCCAGATCCAGTGCGTCTCGCTCGAAATGCCCATGCGCGGCCTCCGTGCCGGTGTGTCGCCGGGTGTTTCAGGTGGCGCGCCGGGATGCAAGCGGCCCCGCCCCGGCGTCACTCTGCCGCCCGGGACGAGGAACCCCTGCCCGGGCGGCTCCGTTCCCGACCGACAGGCCCCGGACCGGACGGGGCCGAGAGACGCAGGGGAGATCCGACATGAGCTATCCGTTCGCGCTGACGCTGCAGGGCGTCGCGCCCGTCACCCACGACACGCGCCGCTTCCGCTTCGACCGGCCGGAGGGCTTCGATTTCGAGCCCGGGCAGGCCACGCACATGGCACTCGACCGGGACGGCTGGCGGGAAGAGGACCGCCCCTTCACCATGGTTTCGGACCCGTCGGAGGATCACCTGGACTTCGTCATCAAGATCTACCCCGACCATGACGGCGTGACCGAGCGGCTCGACAAGCTCGACCCCGGCGACCGGGTCCTTGCCGACGATCCGGCGGGCGCGATCACGGACCATGGCCCGGGCACGTTCCTCGCCGCCGGCGCGGGCATCACGCCCTACATCCCAATCCTCGACCAGCGGGCGAAGCGCGGCGAGATGGAAGGCTGCCGCCTTATCTTCTCCAACAAGACGGCCCGCGACATCATCCTGCGCGACCACTGGGAGGAGATGACGGGCCTCGACACGGTCTTCGTCACCGACACGCCGGGCGACGGCTTCCCCGACGGTCCGATCGACAAGGGTTTTCTCGACGGCCGTCTCGTGCCCGGTGGCTACGTCTATCTCTGCGGCCCGCATGGCTTCGTCGACGCGATGCGGGAGGCCGCGTGCGATCTCGGCGTGCCCGAGGACCGGATCATCACCGAGGCGGGGTGGTAGGCCCCGCCCCGGCAGGGCCCCTACTCCGCCGCTTCGGGAGCGGCGGCCGGATTGTTGGGATGCGTGGTCCAGTTTGCGTAGTCGTCCGACACCGTCTTGCCGGTGCGCAGGTCGACGACGCCCGCCTCCAGACGCTCCATAGTGATGCAGTTCTCCA
>CAZUVG010000295.1:0-4464 GCA_964623765.1 uncultured Roseicyclus sp. | reverse complement strand
CCTCGGGCAGGAACCAGACGATCGTGTGCCCCCCCCTGAGCGGCGCGACGCGGCACAGGACCCGGGCGCCGTCGGACCGGGTCAGTGTTTCGGACCACGCCGCGCGGTCGATGGCGTGGGCGGCAAAGTCGCGGACCTCGCCCCAGATGCCGCTGGGCGCGAAGGACGCCCGCCAATGGGCGGTAGCCAGCGCCAGCGCCTCGGTGCCGGAGGCGACCGCCTCGTCCGCCTCGGCATCCCACATCGCGGCGTAGGCCGCGTTGCCATGGACGAACCGGCCGTCCCTCGAGAAGACGGCAAAGGCCGCCGCCATATCGTCGGCAATGGCCTGGCGCAGGTCGAGCTCGGTGCGGAAACGGCGGGTGAGCGAAATCTCCTTGCTGATGTCCTCGAACATGAAGGCGATGGCGCCGTCCGGATGGGGCCGCCCGGTCACCCGCAGACTGCCGCCGCCGGGCAGGGTCCAGAGCTGGTGGTAATTTCCCTCCTCCGCGCCGCGTTCGAGGCGCGCGATCTCCTCCCGCCAGCCGCGGTAGTCGCGCGGTTCGGGCATCCGCCGCTGCTCGCGCAGGTGATCGAGGAAGCTGCGCAGCGTCGGGCGCGTCGACAGGAAGGCGGGATCGAGCGTCGAGATCTCCGCGAGCGCCGGGTTGAACAGGACCAGCTCGCGCGAGCGGTCGAACACGGCGAGCCCGATCGGCAGCGCGGCGAAGGTGCGCGACAAGGTCTGCACGAAGTCACGCAGGGAGGCCTCGGCGGATACCAACCGGTCGACCGTGCGCGCGCTGCACAGCAGGGTTTCACCGGCTAGCCTCGTGGCGGCCACCTCGAACCAGAGCGGCTCCTCCCGGTCGGAAACGACGACGCGGCACCGGCGCAGCGTGCCCTCCGGAGGCGGCGGCTCGAGCTGATCGCCGAAGATGCGCGGGAGCGGCCAGCCAAGGCGACCGGCATCGCCGTCCTTGCAGCGTTCGGCGAGGTCGAGATAGGCCGGATTGGCCCAGATCACGCGCCCTTCCGCCGTCTCCTTCCATTGCACGGAGGCGGTGAGGGCGAGGGCGCGCCGAAGGTCCGCCACATCCTCCTCAATCGCCTCGAGAGAACGCGCGTCGACCGCGCGGCGGCCGTTGGCCTCGTCCACGGGCATGACCGTGACGACGACGCGGTTGCCCGCGGTCCGCCCCGCCACCGAGATGGCATCCGGGCCTAGATGACCGATGACGAGGAAGCCTTCGCCGCGGCGGGCCAGCGCGGTCATGCGGTCGGAGAGATCGGGGTGCAGCGGCGACAGCGCCTCGGTCAGCGCGCAGAAGGCGCGGGCCGGGGCCGTGTCGGTCTCGAGGAAGGCATCGTCCTCCGGCAGTTCCGACACGAGATATCCGTCGCGGAACTCGTAGCTGCGCGGCGACTCCATGGCCGGCGGAACCGTCAACTGCTCTGCTCCCGCGTCCCGCGGTCTCCCCGTCGTCCCCTGACGTCCGACAAGCCGCTGGACATGGCCCGTGACGACCATCGCCGCCGCGGCCGACAGCAGGCTGATCGCTGCAAAGAGCAGATAGACGAGGCCGTTCGTCAGGTCCATGCGCATCCCCGGGCGCAGTCGCCCCTCGCCCGCTGCGCTACACTGCCGGGCAAATCGTTAACGGAAGGTTAAGCGTCGCGGAGGGTCAGACGGCGATCGGGCGGTTCTCGCCGAGCGGGGCGTGGGTTTCGTCCTCCAGCAGGCCGATGGCCGAATGCGGCCAGCTCACCTCGACGCGCGCGCCGCTCTTGCCCGAGACGTCCTCGCGCACGAGGAACGGATCGCTCGCGTTGCGGAAGGTCACGGTCGCGCCGGAGCGTTCGAGCAACGTCTTGGCGATGAAGAGACCGAGGCCCATCCCCTCGTAACCCGGGCGCGTCCCCTCGCCGCGGACGCGACGCCGCAGGAACGGATCGCCGAGGCGGCCGAGCAGGTCCTGCGGGAAGCCGGGGCCGTCGTCGATGATGGTCACGCGGATCACACCGTCGCCCCAGGTGCCGTCGATCCAGACCGCATGCTCGGCGAAGTCCACCGCGTTCTGCACGAGATTGCGCAGCCCGTGGATGATCTCGGGCTTCCGCCAGACGATCGGCTGACCCGCGGGCGCACCCTCCTGCGCGGCGAAGTCCATCGCGATCTCCACGCCACGGTCGGCATGGGGTTCGGCCGCCTCGCGCACGACGGCGCCGATAGGGGCGGAGCGCATGTGAAGATCGTCTTTCCCGGCGCGGCCCATCGAGCGCAGGATGTCACGGCAGCGATCGGCCTGCTGCGCGATCAGCCGCGCGTCTTCCCGCAGCTCGGGCTGCCCCTCCAGTTCCTCGGCCAGTTCCGTGGAGACGAGCTTGATCGTGGCCAGCGGCGTGCCCAGTTCGTGCGCCGCCGCCGCCACGACGCCGCCAAGGTCGGTCAGCTTCTGCTCGCGCGCCAGCGCCATCTGCGTCGCCAGCAGCGCCTGGCTCATGCTGTGGCTCTCCGAACTGATCCGGCGGGCATAGGCCGACAGGAACACGATGCCGATGACGAGCGAGATCCAGAAACCGAGGATGAACAGGTCCGGCAGGCGCAGCACCTCGCCGGTGGCGAGCACGAGCGGCACGTGGAAATAGACCAGCAGCGAGATCAGCACGATCGCCAGCGCCCCAAGGATCGCGGTCGAGCGCATCGTGAGCGCGGTGGCCGAGATCGTGACCGGCGCGAGGATCAGCACCGCGAACGGGTTGTTGAGCCCGCCCGTCAGGAACAGCAGGAACGAAAGCTGCGCTAGGTCGAATAGAAGCGTCAGCATCGCGTCGCGGTCGCCGAGCCGCTGGTTCTCCGGGAAGATCGACATCGCGATCAGGTTGGAAATGACGCTCGCGCCGATGGCGAGGAAACACAGGCCCAGTTCCACCCGCAGGCCGAGATAGAAGCTTGCGATGACCACGGTTACCGTCTGGCCCAGTATCGCCAGCCACCGCAGGACCAGCAGGGTCCTCAGGCGCACCCAGTCGCTGCGGGTGTCCTGCCGGACGAGTTCGATCGCTGGGTCGGTGGGGCCTGCCATCAGGGGCGTTCCGTCGCAGTTGCGGCATCGTGAATTGATAGGTCGCGCTGCCTAGGTAATCAAACATCCCGACGCGAACAGCAGGAGATTCCCGCCCGTGACGCGCCTTTACGCCATTGCATCCGTCGCCCTGCTCGGCATCCTTCTGGCCGGCGTGGGCCTCGCCGTCTGGAACGGCCGCGATACCGGATCGGACGACCTCTTCGCCCAATGCCGCGCGAGCGCGGTCGCCGGCGGCACGGCGGATATCGGCGGCCCCTTCACGCTGGTGTCCGAGACAGGCGAGACGGTGACCGACGAGGATGTCATCACCCAGCCCTCGCTTCTCTACTTCGGCTACACCTTCTGCCCCGACATCTGCCCGCTCGACACCGTGCGCAACGCCGAGGCCGTGGCGATGCTGGAGGATCGGGGCATCATGGTCCAGCCCGTGATGATCTCGGTCGATCCCGAACGGGACACGCCCGAAGTGATGGACGACTTCACCGCCAACGTTCATCCGCGGATGCTGGGCCTGACCGGCAGCCCCGAGCAGACCGATGCAGCCGCGCGGGCCTACCGGGTCTACTACCGGATCAACCGCGAGGGCGACGATCCCTATTACCTCGTGGACCACTCCGCCTTCTCCTACCTCGTCCTGCCCGAGCACGGCTTCGTGGAATTCTTCAATCGTGACGTGAGCCCGGCCGAGATTGCGGAGACCACGGCCTGTTACGTCGCGGCGGCAAGAGGTTCCTGACCGGCGGGCCCGGGGGTCAATCGACCGTGCCCGGCGCACATCCCCGGTGCAACCTGCCGGTGACAAATTGACCCCCGGCGCCACTGCTCTATACGTTCTCCGTCAAGTTCAGGCGGAGGAGTAGTCCCGTGACCGAGGAGCGCACATTGAAGGACGTCGGACCGGATCGGTCTCTGTTGCTCGTCGACGACGACGAGCCCTTCCTGCGGCGCCTCGAGCGGGCCATGGAGAAGCGCGGCTTCGAGGTGGAGGGCGCGAGCACCGTCGCCGCGGGCAAGGCCATCGCGACGGCGCGCCCGCCGGCCTATGCCGTGGTGGACCTGCGGCTCGAGGACGGCAACGGGCTCGACGTGGTCGAGACCCTGCGCGAGAAGCGCCCCGACAGCCGTATCGTCGTCCTCACGGGCTATGGCGCAATCGCGACCGCGGTCGCGGCAGTGAAGATAGGGGCGACCGACTACCTGTCGAAACCGGCCGACGCGAACGACATCACCGCGGCGCTGCTGGCCGAGGGCGAAGACATGCCGCCGCCGCCGGAGAACCCGATGTCGGCCGACCGCGTGCGGTGGGAGCATATCCAGCGGGTCTACGAGTTGTGCGACCGCAACGTCTCGGAGACTGCGCGGCGGCTCAACATGCACCGGCGGACGTTGCAGC
>CAZUVG010000294.1:2162-4481 GCA_964623765.1 uncultured Roseicyclus sp. | reverse complement strand
GGCGCATCGATGACGATGTCGAGCTTGACGCCGAGCAGATCGGCCATGTCCAGCGAGCGGTCCGTCGTGATGAACTCGAGCCGGGCCTCGGTCGGGCGGCAGAGACGCTCCCGCACGACCGCGGCGACCGGAACGACCTGGCGTCCGGCGAAATCACCCTCCAGCCGCACCGGGAAGTTCTCGGGAACCAGTCTGCCTGTGGTCATCGCTGCACCGCCGTCACGTCAGACTACTCCGGTGGGCATGGCTTCTCCAACACCCGATTGGCGATGGCGCCCGCCGCCGCGCTGCATCAGTCGTAGGCATAGGTGAACTGTCCGCCGTCGACATCGATCGCCACGCGCGCCACGGAGGCGCCCTCCATCATGCGCCGCAGGAACTCTCCGGAGATGTCGGGCAGCATCGTGTTCGTGACGATCGCGTCGATCATCCGGCCGCCGGACTCGAGCTCCTGGCAACGCGAGACGATCGTGTCGACCACGTCGTCGGAATAGGAAAACGGCACGCCGTGGGTCTGCTCCACCCGGCGGCGGATGCGGTCGAGCTGAAGCCGCGTGATCTGCCCGATCATGTCCGGCGAGAGCGGGTAGTAGGGGATCGTCACCAGCCGCCCCAGAAGCGCGGCGGGAAAGACCTTGAGCAGCGGATCGCGCAGCGCCTTGGCGATCCCCTCCGGCTCCGGCATCAGGTCGGGATCGGCGCAGAGATCCATGATGAGGTCCGAGCCCACGTTCGAGGTCAGCAGGATCAGGGTGTTCTTGAAGTCGATCATCCGGCCCTCGCCGTCCTCCATCACGCCCTTGTCGAAGACCTGGAAGAAGAGTTCGTGCACGTCCGGGTGCGCCTTTTCCACCTCGTCCAGCAGGACGACGGAATAGGGCTTGCGCCGCACCGCCTCGGTCAGGACGCCGCCCTCGCCGTAGCCCACGTAGCCCGGCGGCGCCCCCTTGAGGCTCGAGACGGTGTGCGCCTCCTGATACTCGGACATGTTGATGGTGATGACGTTCTGCTCGCCCCCGTAGAGCACCTCGGCCAGCGCGAGCGCCGTCTCCGTCTTGCCCACGCCCGAGGTGCCGGCCAGAAGGAAGACCCCGATCGGCTTGTCGGGGTTGTCGAGCGCGGCGCGGCTCGTCTGGATGCGCTTGGCGATCATTCCCATCGCGTGGTCCTGCCCGATCACGCGCCTGGCCAGGTGCTGTTCCAGCTCGAGCACGGTCTGCAACTCGTCCCGCATCATCCGGCCCACCGGGATGCCGGTCCAGTCGCCCACCACGCTCGCCACCGCCTGGCTGTCCACGATGGGCAGGATCAGCGGCGTCTCGCCCTGAAGCGCGGCGAGTTCGGCGTTCCTGGCCCTGAGTTCGGCCAGCAGCGCCTCGCGCGCCTCACCGCTGAGGTGGCTGGTCTCGGCCGCCTCTTCGCTGGCGGCGTCGGGGGCGTCCACGGGCGCGCCACCTTCGCGGAGCCGCGCACGCAGATCGAGAATCGCGGTGACGACCGCCTTTTCCGCCTCCCACCGCTCTTCGAGCGCGGCAAGGCGCTTTTCCTCCTCCGCCTTCAGCGCGGTGATCGCGGCGCGCCGCTCGGTCACGTCGTAGCCCGCGGTTTCGTCCCGCGCGATGATCTCCAGTTCGGTTGTCAGCGCGTCGATGCGCTTGCGGCTGTCGTCCACCTCGGCCGGCACGGCATGCTGGCTGACCGCGACGCGCGCGCAGGCGGTGTCGAGCACGCTCACCGACTTGTCGGGCAATTGCCGTGCCGGGATGTAGCGCGCCGACAGCGTCACCGCGGCCTCGATCCCTTCGTCCAGAACCTGCACCTTGTGGTGGGTTTCGAGCATCGAGGCGATGCCGCGCATCATCACGATCGCCTTGTCGGTGCCGGGCTCGTCCACCTGCACCACCTGAAAGCGGCGGGTGAGCGCGGGGTCCTTCTCGATGTGCTTCTTGTATTCGGCCCAGGTCGTGGCCCCGATGGTGCGCAGCGTGCCGCGCGCCAGCGCCGGCTTGAGTAGGTTCGCGGCATCGCCCGTGCCCGCCGCGCCACCTGCGCCCACAAGCGTGTGCGTCTCGTCCACGAACATCACGATCGGCACGTCGCTGGCCTGCACCTCCTCGATCACCTGCTTGAGGCGGTTCTCGAACTCGCCCTTCATCGAGGCGCCGGCCTGCAAGAGGCCCACGTCGAGCGCCAGAAGCCGCACCTCGCGCAGCGCGGGCGGCACGTCGCCCCGGGCGATGCGCAGCGCGAAGCCCTCGACCACCGCCGTCTTGCCCACGCCGGCCTCGCCCGTCAGGATCGGGTTGTTCTGCCGGCGCC
>CAZUVG010000294.1:0-2152 GCA_964623765.1 uncultured Roseicyclus sp. | reverse complement strand
TCCACGATCTGACGGATCTCCTCGTCGCGGCCCACGATCGGGTCGATCTCGCCGTTGCGGGCCTGTTCGGTCAGGTCCGTGCAGAACTGGTCCAGCGCCTCCTGCCCGCCCAGCGCGGGCGCGCGCATCGCCTGGCTCTCCTCGCCCGGGGCGGCGCCGCCTCCCGTGCGCGAGCCGTCCCGCGGCGTCAGCGACTCCTCGGTCGATCCTGCGGTGATGCGCGCGTAGTTGTCCGACAGATCGTCGGCCCCGATCTTGCCGAATTCCCGCGAGATGTTCAGCAGGATCTGCCGCAGGCTCGGGGTCTTGAGCATCCCGAGGATCAGGTGCCCGGTCCGCACCTGGTTCGAGCTGTAGAGCAGCGAGCCATAGACCCACGCCCGCTCCATCGCGTCCTGCAGGTGCGAGGACAGGTCGCTGATCGCGCTCGCCCCCCGCGGCAGCGCATCCAGCGCCCGCGTCACGTCCGCCGAGAGGCGCGAGGGATCGACCTCGTAGTGTTGCAGGATCTTCTGGACATCGCAGTTGTCGACCTGAAGAAGCTGCGCGATCCAGTGCACGATCTCGACATAGGGGTTGCCCCGCATCTTGCAGAACACGGTGGCGGATTCGATCGACTGGTACCCGACCTTGTTGAGCTTGCCGAACAGTGCGACGCGGCTGATCTCGCTCATCTTTCTGTCTTCCCTTCCTGGCTTCGCACGCCTCTCATGCGGCGGCGTCCCGTTCGCGCGTGTCCGGCGGGACGAGAAACAGGTCCGCGGCGTCAGCGACGCCCCTGCCCTCTCCAAGCCAGCTGGTCTGCCCGAGCCGCGTATCCGCCCCCAGCCGCGCGGCCGGAACGTCATCGGCCCGCAGCACCGGGTTCGCCTCCCAATCGAGCGCATCGCCCGCGTAGTTGCGCACGATCGCCGCAAGGCGCGTCAGATCCTCGTTCCCGGGCAGAAGCCGTCGGTAGGCCTCAAGGTCGAGCGGGCCGATGCGGATTCGGATCTTGGCCATGCGCGACCAGACGTGGCTGCCGAGGCTCGCCGTGCCGCCGAGCGTCGCGGGCGCCCCGAGTTGCCAGCGGTCGCCGGGATCGAGTTCCAGCCAGCTGCCGACGAATTCCTCCACCTCGACGCCGGCGCCGAAGAAGGACGACAGGATGGCTTCGAGACCCTCGGCATTGGCAGGCCCGCCGCCGAGCCGGGCCGCGAAATGCCGCTTGGCGTTGTCGGGCATCGCGTCGCGGTCGGCGAAGGCCCGCCCGGCATGACCGCTCAGCGCCGCCACATGCGCGTCGATGCCGTGCCCCGGCCCTCGGTCGAGCGCAGCCGCCGCCTCACCGGTGACCCACGCCCTGTACAGCAAACTCATCGGCCTGTGGGTGAGCATGTCCGCAAAGGCGACGAACGTGGGGTCGCGCGCGTTCACGAGCCGGTCGCGGGCATACTCGGTCAGGTGAAGGGGCAGCGGACCATGCGGGCCGAACAACCCGAAGAAAAGGTTGACCAGCTTGCCCGGCGCCGTGCCCTCGGCCGGCCGGAACGCGACAAGCGTCGCGTCGGGATAGGCCAGCTCCGGCGCCTGCCCCAGTCGCACGGGGTCCTGCCGCGGGCGCCGGGAGGATCCCATCCGGGGCGCATCCGCGTAATGCGCCTCGATGATGCGCAGCGCGTGAAAGACGTGATGCCGCTGCGGCGAGCTGGCCAGCTGCGCGAGATGCGTCAGATGACCCGCCCCCTGCCGGCTGCCGGTGTCCATCGTGCGATTTCCCCGCGCTGTTGCGTCGCGATGACGGTCTCGGTGAAGCTGTTGAGCGTGGCGTATTTCCGGAAGAAGCGTTCAAGGACTGCGCCGAGGCGGTAGACGCTGCTGCCTTCGTAGAGCGCGTCGTCGAAGGTGACCGTGATCTGCAGGCCCCGCACGGCGGTGGACATCACGCCGTCGCTGAGGCGACGCACGATCGGGCGCGTCTCCACCCCCTGGATCCCCTCGAGTTGCTTGGCGATCGCACGGTCCCCGGGCGTTGCGTAAAGGCCAAGCAGTTCGCGCAGCGCCGCCGCCGCCGCCGCGCCGCCCTCCTCGTCGGCGATCGAGATGTAGTTGAGGCTCAAATGCCCGATGATCCGCCACGCGGCCTCGCCCTGCGCAAGCGTCGGTCTGGGCC
>CAZUVG010000293.1:0-4484 GCA_964623765.1 uncultured Roseicyclus sp. | reverse complement strand
ACGACGCGGCGCTCGCCAAGAAATTCAACTCCGCCATCTTCCCCGGCATCCAGGGCGGGCCCCTGATGCATGTCATCGCTGCCAAGGCCGTGGCCTTCGGCGAGGCGCTCCGGCCGGAGTTCAAGGACTACCAGGCGCAGGTCATCGCCAACGCGCAGGCGCTGGCCGAGCAGTTGATGAAGGGCGGGCTCGACATCGTCACCGGCGGCACCGACACGCACCTGATGCTCGTGGACCTGCGCCCCAAGGGCGTCAAGGGCAACGCGACCGAGAAGGCCCTGGGACGCGCGCACATCACGTGCAACAAGAACGGCATCCCCTTCGACACCGAAAAGCCGACGGTGACGTCGGGTATCCGCCTGGGCTCGCCCGCCGGTACGACACGCGGCTTCGGCGAGACGGAGTTCCGCCAGGTCGGCGACTGGATCGTCGAGGTGGTCGAGGGCCTGGCGGCGAACGGCGAGGATGGCAACGGAGACGTCGAGGCGAAAGTCGCGGCGGAGGTCGTTGATCTTTGTGGGAAATTCCCAGTCTACCCGAAGCTCTGAGGCCGTCGCGCGGCGCGGTCTCCGCCACCTCGGTGGAGACCCGCCGATACTGCACCTGAACGCTCGGAGATTCTTGCAGCCGTGCCAGTCATTTGGCATCTTGCCGCACGCGTGGGGAACCTTATGTGACGGCTGAGAGGTTGCCCTCGCGTTGTGCGACCGTAAGCGCGAGCCTGAGACATGACCGTCGAGACCCAGACCCGTCCCGAGATCACGCCCGGTTACCGGCGCGACGCCGAGCGCGAGATCCGCGCCTTCACCCGCGACTGGACGGAGCGCGACGACCGCATCGCCGCCGCCAGCTACTTCGGCACCTTCGCCGTATACTTCCTGACACTATGGCTCGCCGTGCAGGCGTGGCCGGTCTGGTGGCTCGTCGTGCCGCTCGTGGTGATCAACGCCTTCTCGGGCGTCCGTCTCTACGTCCTGCAGCACGACACGGGCCATGCCTCGCTGTTCTCGACGAAGCACATGAACGACATCGCGGGTCACGGCCTCAGCGTCTTCACCCTCACGCCCTACCGGGTGATGCAGTTCAACCATAACGAACACCACTCACACCTCGGCAATCTCGACGAGCGGCACACGACCGAGATCTACACCATGA
Source organism: uncultured Roseicyclus sp. (assembly GCA_964623765.1). Taxonomy (GTDB): domain Bacteria; phylum Pseudomonadota; class Alphaproteobacteria; order Rhodobacterales; family Rhodobacteraceae; genus Roseibacterium. Next base: position 3,329 of record CAZUVG010000293.1, on the reverse strand, counting down.
CGCTGCGCGAATGGGAGAAGGCCGGGTTCTGGAAGCGGCTGCAGTACCGCCTATACCGCAATCCTCTGCTGATGATACCGGTGGGCGGGCTCTTCACATACGTGCTGGCCTACCGCTGGCCGAAGAATTCCGGCCGGATCGACGCGCCCGGCGTGATCCTCCACAATCTCGGCATCGCGGGGTGGATCTTCGCGATCTGGATACTCGCGGGCATTCCCGGCCTGATCGTCTACGCCGGCACCGTCTTCGTCGCGGGCTGCATCGGGGTCTTCCTCGTCTACCTCCAGCACAATTTCGAGGACACCTGGTGGGACCGGAAGCCCGACCTCAACCCCGCGCGGGCGGCGCTTCAAGGCTCCTCGGCGCTCGACCTCGGCTGGTGGTGGGACCTTGGCACGGGCAACATCGCCTATCACGACATCCACCACTTCAACGCGCGCATCCCGTCCTACCGCCTGCGCAAGTGTCACCGCGCGCTGCGCGATAAATACGAGGTTCAGACGATCCGCTGGCCCGAGGCGCTGCGCTCCTTCACGCTGAAGCTCTGGGACGAGGATCAGGGCCGGCTCGTGCCCTTCCCGAGGGAGACGCGCCGCGCGCCCCTGCCGTCCCGCGCCTGAGGTGCCGGGCGCGCCGTCACCCTTCATCCTGGCAGGAAAACTCCGGCCCCCCGGGGCGCCCGCGCCTTGCCGGCGCCCACCGCCTCAGGCGGCGACCGCCTTGCGCACCATGTCCCAGTAGATCTTCTCGACGGCCGCCCGGTCGAGCCTGCCGCCCTCCCGGAACCATGTCGTGACGCCGGTCAGCATCGCGATCAGCGCCATCGTCGCGAGCTTGGTGTCCGGCACGGCGAAGACTCCGCTCGCCTCGCCCGCCCGGACGCCGCGCGCACCATATGCCGCAGCACCGCTTCCAGCCGGTCCTCGTAGTCGCGCCTGAGCCGCTCGATCACGGCGAAGTTCGCAGGCTCGAGGTTACGCAGCTCCATGTAGGCGATGAAGACGAGATCCGGCCGATCGAGGTGGAACCGGATGTGGTGGCGCACGAAATCCTGAAGCTGCACCTCGGGATCGGACCCGTCGGGCTGCCAGTCGCCGAGCAGGTCTTCCATGTGGTCGCGCATGAGTTCGAACAGGAGCGTCTGCTTGTCCGCCGTGTAGAGGTAGAGCGCGCCGGCATGGACCCCTACTTCCGCCGCGATCTGCCGCATCGAGACCGCCGCGTAGCCGTGGCGCGCGAAGAGCTTCAACGCCGCCTGCCGCACCTTCGGCCCGGTGATCTCCGCGTGACTGCCCCGCTTGCGCGCCATGGCGGCATGGTTATCTGAACGCCCGTTCAGTTCAACCTCGCCGCTGGACAGCCGCGCCCGGCTGCGGTTACCTCGGCCCCATGCGCTCATTCGCCGTCCTTTTTCTCGCCGCCGCCACAGGCCTCGCCGCCTGCGGACCGGACGTGCCCGAACTCGACGCGCGCATCGCCACGGCCGGCACGGACTTCCCCGAACTGGTGCCGCTCGGGCCGCTTCTTGCCGGCATCGACGCCGCCCCGCCCCGACAGGCCGCGCCAGAAGGCGAAAGCCTCGAGTCCCGCGTGGCGAACCTGCGCCGCCGCGCCGCAGCACTGCGCGCCGCACCACTCTGAAGCCGCGGTCCTCCCCCGCGTTGCAGCGCCATGCCGGAGCCGCTAACAGTCTCGCCGACGCATACCTCCCGGAGGGACTCTCCATGAGCGACATGATCCGCCTCGGCATCGCCGGGCTCGGCACGGTGGGCACCGGCGTGGTGAAGATCGTCCGCTCGCGCCCTGATCTTCTTGCGGCGCGCTGCGGACGGCCGATCGAGATCACCGCCGTCTCGGCCCGCAGCCGCGACAGGGACCGCGGCGTGCCGCTCGGCGACTATGCCTGGGAGGACGATGCCGTCGCGCTCGCGCGGCGCCCGGACGTGGACGTCTTCGTGGAACTCATCGGTGGCCACGAGGGCGTGGCCAGGGACGCGATCCTCGCCGCGATCGAGGCGGGCAAGGACGTGGTCACGGCCAACAAGGCGCTGCTCGCCCATCACGGGCAGATGCTGGCGGAGGCCGCCGAGGCCGCCGGCGTCAGTCTGCGCTACGAGGCCGCCGTCGCCGGCGGCATCCCGGTGGTGAAGGCGCTGACAGAGGGCCTCGCGGGTAACCGGATCACGCGCGTCATGGGCGTTATGAACGGCACCTGCAACTACATCCTGACCCGGATGGACGATGGGGGCCTGACCTACGAGGACGCCTTCGCGGAGGCCGACGGGCTGGGCTATCTCGAGGCCAATCCGGAGCTCGACGTGGGCGGTATCGACGCGGGCCACAAGCTCGCGCTCCTGGCCTCCGTGGCCTTCGGCACGCGGGTCGCCTTCGACGACGTCCGGCTCGAGGGGATCGGGCAGGTCTCGATCGACGACATCCGCCGCGCGGGCGATCTCGGCTACAAGATCAAGCTCCTTGGGGTCGCCCAGATGACCGGCCGCGGGCTCGAGCAGCGGATGACGCCCTGCCTCGTCCCGGCCTCCTCGCCGCTCGGTCAGCTCGTCGGCGGAACGAACATGGTGGTGATCGAGGGCGACGCCGTGGAGAGCATCGTGCTGCGCGGCCCCGGCGCGGGCGAGGGCCCGACGGCCTCGGCGGTGATGGGCGACGTCTGCGACATCGCCCGCGGCCTGCGCCTGCCGGTCTTCGGCCAGCCCGCCGCGACGCTGCAGGCCGCCCGGCCCGCCAATGCCGAGAGCCCGGCCTGCTACTACCTGCGTCTCGATCTGGTGGACAAGCCCGGCGCGCTGGCGAAGGTGGCGACCGTCCTGGGCGAGAACGGCATTTCCGTAGACCGGATGCGCCAGTACGACCACCCGGGGACAAGCGCGCCGGTCCTGATCGTGACCCACCGCACGGCGCGACCCAATCTCGACGAGGCACTCGGCCAGATGCCCGGCACCGGCGTGGTCGAGAGCGACCCGGTCGCGCTGAGAATCGAAGACGCCTGAGGCGCCTCCGCCGTCGTGTTAGCGCAGACAGGCACGGCGCGCGCTTGCCGGGGCCGGGGCCGGCGGCTACACCGGGGCGGAGCAGCATTTCCCGAAGGATCCCGCCCCATGTCGCACCCCACCGATTTCAACGACCGCATGTTGTCGCTGGGCCTCGCCCGCGTGTCCGAGGCCGCCGCGATGGCCTCGGCCGAGCTGATCGGGCGCGGCGACGAGAAGGCCGCCGACCAGGCCGCCGTCAACGCCATGCGCGAACAGCTCAACATGCTGACCATGAAGGGCGTGGTGGTGATCGGCGAGGGCGAGCGCGACGAGGCG
>CAZUVG010000292.1:0-4486 GCA_964623765.1 uncultured Roseicyclus sp. | reverse complement strand
AGGGCAAGGCGCCGGGCCAGAAGAAGCGCGAGGTGGGCGAGGCCGTGCCCTACGGCCGGATGGGCCGGGCCGAAGACCTGACCGGCATCGCCGTCTTCCTCGCCTCGGACGAGGCCGACTACATCGTGGCGCAATGCTACAACGTCGACGGCGGCCAGTGGATGAGCTGATGCCGGCACGCCATCCGATCAAGCTGTCGAACGCGACGCTGGCCGACCTGCCCGAGGGGATCGACCGCCCGCGCTACGACCGCGGCCGCCTGACGCCCGGGATCGTGCATATCGGGCTGGGCAATTTCCACCGCGCCCACCAGGCCTGGTATCTCCACCGGCTGATGCAGGAGGGGCGCGCGCGCGACTGGGCGATCCTCGGCGCCGGGGTCCGCCCCTACGACGCGGAGATGCGCGCGAAACTTCTCGGGCAGGACTGCCTGACCACGCTGATCGAACTCGCGCCCGACAGCCGCTCGGTCGAGGTGACGGGCGCGATGATCGACTACCTGCCCATCGACGAGGGGAACGGCTCGCTGATCCGGGCGATGGCCGATCCGCGCATCCGCATCGTCGGCCTGACCGTGACCGAGGGCGGCTATTACATCGACCCGGCGACGGGCGCGCTCGACACCGGCCACCCCGACATCGCGCATGACGCGGCGCAGCCCGACCGGCCCCGCACCGCCTTCGGCGCGATGGTCGCGGCGCTCGGGCTGCGGCGCGCGGCCGGGCACGGGCCATTCTCCGGCCTGTCCTGCGACAACCTGCAGGGCAACGGTGCCATCCTGCGGCAGACCGTGGTGGGGCTCGCCCGGATGAGCGACCCGGCGCTGGCCGACTGGATCGAGGCCGAGGGCGCCTTTCCCAACTCGATGGTCGACAGCATCGTGCCGGCCACGGGCCCGGCCGAACTGGCCCTCGTGCGCCAGATGGGCATCGACGACGCCGCACCCGTGACGCACGAGAACTTCCGCCAGTGGGTGATCGAGGACGTCTTCTGCGCCGGACGGCCCGAGTGGGACCGCGTCGGCGCGACCTTCACCTCCGATGTCCACGCCTACGAGATGATGAAGATCCGCATCCTCAATGCGGGCCACCAGGTCCTGGCGAATGCGGGCGAGCTCCTCTCCGTGCCCACCATCGCCGACTGCATGGCGCACCCCGCCATCGCCGCGATGTTCCGCAAGGTCCAGACCGAAGAGATCCTGCCGTATGTCGACCCGGTTCCCGGCACCACGCCGGAGGAATATCTCGCGCTGATCGAGCGCCGGTTCTCCAACCCGGCGATTCGCGATACGACCCGGCGCGTGGCCTTCGACGGCTCATCGCGTCATGCGGGCTTTCTGCTGCCGATCCTGCGAGAGGCCCTCGCCGCCGGCAGCCCCGTCAGCGGGCTGGCGCTGGTCGAAGCCCTGTGGGCCCGCATGTGCGAGGGCCACAGGGAAGACGGCTCGCGTATCGAGCCCAACGATCCGAACTGGGACAACCTGCGCCCGGCAGCGCAGGCGGCGCGGGTGCATCCCACCGCATGGCTCGAAGGTGCCGCCGTATACGGAGCGCTCGACGAGGCTGCGCCGTTTGCGGAGGCGTTCGAGCACTGGCTGTCGTTGATCTGGCGAAGCGGAACCCTGGCGGCGCTGGATACCTATGCAAAGGGTGGATGAGGCCGCGACACCCGCGCCACGTCGCACCCGGTGATCGGAACTCTGCCGGAGCCCGCCGCGGGCTCGGAGATCGGCGTCTGCGGCTCGTTCGGGCCGCGACCACGGCCTCGCTCGCGGGCTCTCGGCCCTCGTGGACCGACCCTCGGAGAGCCGGCTGACCGGCGCAGGCGAAGTCTTCAAGCAGACCTGCCGGACGCGGGCAGCCACCGCGGCGCACCGACCCGCGGCGCACCGACCCGTGGCTCGACGACCCGGGCAGGCCGGTCCGTGCAGGTCTGGCGGCGCAGGCCCGGCGCGGTTTCGGTCGTGCGGCATCGCCGGTCAGGCTATCGTCAGCCTATGCCTCTACATGAAGGCGGGCCGGCCCGACCGGTCGGCCCCCTCGCGGTCAGCGAGGGGCCGCCTGGCGGATGCGGCACGGCGTGCGCGGGAAGGGGGGATGAGCGGATGCGTCTGCTGTTCGTCGAGGACAACGCGCCTCTGGCGGAGGTGGTCTTGCCCGCGCTGCGCCGCGCCGGCTTCGAGGTCGATTGCGCGCGCACGGCGGAAGAGGCCGACCACCTGCACGCCCTCGGCGGGCACGACCTGTGCCTGCTCGATCTCGGCCTGCCCGACGGCGACGGGCTGGAGCTCCTGCGCCGCTGGCGGGCGCCCGACGCGCCGCCAACCATCGTGCTGACCGCCCGCGACGGGCTGGACGACCGCATCGCCGGTCTCGACGGCGGCGCCGACGACTACGTGGTCAAGCCCGTCGAGATCCCCGAGCTCGTCGCCCGCATCCGCGCCGTGCTGCGCCGGCCGGGGCGGCGGCTGGGCAAGGTGCTGCGCGCCGGGCCGCTCGCGCTCGACACCGCGTCGCGGCAGGCCAGCGTCTGGGGACGGCACGTCGCGCTGGGGCGGCGCGAGACCGGCGTGCTCGAGGCGCTGATGCGCCAGTCGGGCCGGGTCGTCACCCGCCGCGCGCTCGAGGACGCGGTCTATGCGCTCGAGGAAGAGGTGGGCGCCAACGCCATCGAGGCCGCGGTCTCGCGCCTGCGCCGTGCGCTCGAGGCGCAAGGTTGCCCGGCCGCGATCGTCACCGTGCGGGGGGTCGGCTGGATGCTGGCCGACCCGCGCGACGACGTCGCAGCGCCGTGACCGCCCGCCCCACCCTCGTCCGCATGCTGACGGCGCGCCTTCTGTGGGTGGCGGCTCTGGTGCTGGCGATCGACGTCGTCGCGGTCGGCCTCCATTACGGCCGCGACCTGGGAGCGCTGCAGCAGGAGGTGCTGGAGAGGCAGTCGGACCGCATCCGCCGGGCGCTCGAGTCGGGCGCCGACGGCACTGTGACGGTCGACGCGGCGGCCACGCGCCTGTTCCGCGCCCATACCGACGCCTACGGCTTCGTCGTGGTCGACGGGGCGGGCCGCGCGCTGGCCAGCGCCAACCTCGCGCTCGTGCCGGCCCCGGCGCGGAAGCCGGCGCCCGGCCTCGACACGTGGAGCGCCAACCTTGCCGGGCCGGAGGGCGCGGTGCGGGTGCGGGGCGAGCGGATCGAGATCGGCGGCGCGCCCGCGGCGCTGGTCGTCGTCAAGGCCGGCGACCCGGCGGGGCTGACCACGGGCGCGCTGCTGAACGAGCTGATGGGGCATGTCCTCTTGCCGGTGGTGCCGGCCGTGCTCGCCCTGCTCGTGGCCAACGTGGTGCTCGTGCGGCGCTGCGTCCGGCCGCTTGCCGCCGCCGCCGCCTGGGCGCGCGCCGTGGTGCCGGGGGCGCCACCCGCGCCGCCGCCCGAGGGGCCGCTGCCCCGCGAGGCGGCCGACCTTGTCGAGGCGGCGCGCCGCGCGCTCGAAGGGCTCGAGGCGACCCTCGCTGCCGAGAAGCGCCGCGCCGCCGAGGCCGCCCATGCGCTGCGCACGCCCCTCGCGGTGATGACGACGCGGCTCGACGCGATGCCCGGGACGGAGGAGACGGCGCGCCTGCGGGCCGATCTCGCGGGGCTGTCGCGGACGGTGGCGCAGGTGCTCAGCTCGGCCCGCGCCGGCGCCCTCGTGGTCGCCCCCGACGCGACCGCCGACCTCTCCGCCATCGCCGAGGACGTGGTGGCGGCCCTCGCCCCGCTCGGCTGGCAGGCGGGCGTGGCGCTGGAACTCCACGCGCCGGGCCACGCGGTGCCCGTCGCGGGCGATGCCGGCGCGATCGAGATGGCGCTGTCCAACCTCGTCGAGAACGCGATCCGCCATGCCGGCGCGCGCACCGTGCGGGTACATGTCCGGCCCGGGGGCGGCATCCGCGTCGAGGACGACGGGCGCGGCATCCCCGCCGCGGAGGCGGGCCTGCTGTTCGAGCCGTTCTCGCGCGGGCCCGACGCTGCCGCGGGCGGGGCGGGGCTCGGCCTCGCCATCGTCGCGCGGGTGGCGCGCGCCCACGACGCGGTGGCAGACTATCGCCGCCTGCCTCGGGGCGGCAGCGCCTTTTCGCTCGACTTCGCGGAACACCGCCGAAAAAGCTGATCACTTTCGTCAGGATACCGTCAGCGTCGCGTGGCATTCTGCCGCGGTCGGACGCGATTCTGCCTGCCCCGCCGCCCCGCCCGCCCGAACGTGAAGGTTTCGTGACGCCCCGCGGAATAACCCCGCCTCCCGTCCGTATACCAAGCGGGAGACGAGGCAGGGCGCGCCCCGGATCCGGACCATGATCCGGGCACGCGGCACCGGTCGCCCGACCATCGCCCGTCACGCGCGGCCACGCCGCGGGGCAGGCAGGCCCGATGCAGACAGGACGGCCGCCCGGCACCCGGGCGGTCCAGGGAGACAGGAGAGCAGATGCAGGGACAGCGCGCACAGGTGG
>CAZUVG010000291.1:0-4495 GCA_964623765.1 uncultured Roseicyclus sp. | reverse complement strand
GCGCGCTCCGCCTCCAGTTCCTCGACGTCCTTGAACTTGATCGATTCGCCGCAGCCGCAGGCGTCGGACACGTTGGGGTTGCGGAACCTGAACCCAGACTCAAGCAGCGAGGTCTCGTGGTCGATCTCCGTGCCGAAGAGGAACATCTGCGCCATCGGCGCGATCATCACCCGCGCGCCGTCCTGTTCGACCACCTCGTCGTTGGGGTCGATCTCGGTCACGTAGTCCATGGTATATTCCATGCCCGCGCACCCGCCCTTCTTCACGCCGATGCGAAGCCCCTGCGTCTCGCCCTTCGCCATGAGCTTCGCGATCTGCCGCGTGGCGGCGGGGGTCAGGGTGACGGCCTGCTTGCCTGGAATGCCGAACATGTCGCGTCCTTTCGTCTCCTGCGGAGTCTGGGGTCCGCCGCCCGCGGGCGCAAGGCCCGGCGCTTCACATGAAGCCCAGTTCCAGCCGGGCCTCGTCGGACATCATGTCCATGCCCCAGGGCGGGTCCCACGTGATCTCGACGTCCACCTGCTTCACGCCGTCGAGCGGCTCGATGGCATCGGCCACCCAGCCGGGCATCTCGCCGGCCACAGGACAGCCGGGCGCGGTCAGCGTCATCACGACGTTCACCGCGTTCTCCGGCGAGATGTCGATCGTGTAGACGAGGCCGAGGTCGAAGATATTGACCGGGATCTCGGGGTCGTAGACGGACCGGCAGGCCTCGACCACGTTCTCGTAGAGCGGGTGATCCGTGGAGGACGGCCGGATCAGCGGCGCACCTTCCATCATCTCGGTGTTCTCGGACATGGGCGCAGTCCCTTTCGCGTGTCTCTGTCCGTCTCCGGATAGTTTAGCGAAGATATAAGGATTGGCGGAACCACCGTAAAGCCCCGCGGCCTCCGCACTTCGGTTGACGGCACCGGCCTTCCTTGCCATGCCGGAGGCGGGATTTCTGCAGGAGGAGGACCGAATGCGTCTCAAGCTCGCCGCGGGCAACTGGAAGATGAACGGCCTTGCCGCCGACCTCGGCGAGGTGGACGCGCTCGTTCGTGCCCATCCCGGGCCGCGGTCGGAGGTCCTGATCTGCCCGCCCGCCACGCTCATCGCGCAGATGGCCGCGCGCTGCGAGGGCACGCCGGTGAAGGTCGGCGGACAGTCCTGCCATGCAGAGGAACAGGGCGCGCATACCGGCGACATCTCTGCCCCCATGCTGGCCGATGCCGGTGCCACCTACGTCATCGTCGGCCATTCCGAGCGGCGCGCCGACCACGGCGAGCGTGACGACGACGTCCGCGAGCAGGCACGCGCGGCGCTGGCCGCCGGCCTTTCGGTCATCGTCTGCGTGGGCGAGACGGAGGGACAGCGCGACGCCTCCAACACGCTCGACATCATCTCGGGTCAGATAGCGGGCTCCATCCCCGACCTCGTCACCGGCGAGAGCCTCGTCGTGGCCTACGAGCCGGTCTGGGCCATCGGTACCGGCCGCACCCCCACCACGGACCAGATCGGCGAGGTGCACGACTTCATCCGCGCGCGGCTCGAGGCGCGCTTCGGCTCGGGCGTGGGCCGTTCGGTGCGCATCCTCTACGGCGGCTCGGTGAAGCCTTCGAACGCCGCCGAGATCTTCGCCGTCTCCAACGTGGACGGCGCACTCGTCGGCGGCGCTTCGCTCAAGGCCGAGGATTTCGGAGGCATCATCGCGGCACTGGACGCCGCCTGAAATCTGGCGCAGGCGGGGTCATGCGATTGCCGGAAGGGACATGAACTCCTTTCTCCATAGATCTGAATTTTAACAATATTGCCCGTCCTAACCGAAACCGGCTCGTGCCAGACCGAATGATTGCTGCCATGCAGAGCCTCAGCCAATCCCCCACCGGGGATGCCTTCGTCCAGAACCCCTACCCGTTCTAAGTCCGCGCCCGTGCCGCGGGGCCGCTGGTATTCTGGGACGACTACGCGATGCCCGTGGCCACGCCTTCACCTCGCGGCGCATCAAGGCCATGGCCCCCGAGATCGAGGCGCTGTCGCACGCGCTGATCGACGCCTTCCCCGAAGGTCCCTTCGACCTTCCCGACGGTTTCTGCCGCCCGATCCCGGTCATCGTCATCGCGCGCCTTCTCGGCGTGCCCGAGGACATGACCGACGGCCTCCTGCGCTGGTCGAACGCGATGGTCATGATGTACCAGGCAGGCCGCACCCACGCGGACGAGGAGGCTGCCATTGCCGCGACCGAGGCGTTCGTCGCCTTCATGCGCAGCTATGTCGACCTTCGGCGCGGCGCCCCCCGCGACGACCTCATCTCGGCCCTGATCGCGGCGGAGGAGGAGGGCGAGCGGTTGAGGACCGACGAGATGATCACGACCTGCATCCTGCTTCTGAACGCGGGCCACGAGGCGACCGTCCACACCCTCGGCAACGGGGCGAAGCTCGCGCTCGAGACGGGCGCGCGGCCCGAAGATCCCGAGCGTTTCGTGGAGGAGGTGCTCCGGTTCGACCCGCCCCTGCATCTCTTCGCCCGCCGGGCCGACGAGGAAGTCGAGCTTTTCGACCACCGCTTCCGGCCCGGCGACGAGGTGGGCCTGCTGCTTGCCTCCGCCGGCCGCGACGAGGCCGCCTATGCCGGGGCCGGAACCTTCCGCCCCGACCGGTCCGACGGCCCCGCGAACCTCGCCTTCGGCGCGGGCCTCCACTTCTGCGTCGGCGCCCCCCTCGCCCGGCTGGAACTGCAGATCGCGTTGCAGGCGCTCTTCCGGCGCTGTCCGGCCCTCTCCCTCGCGCAACCGCCGCGCTAGGCCGGCATCTACCATTTCCACGGGCTGGAGCGGCTCGAGGTGACGCGCGGGACTCAGTAGGGCGGCTTCAGCACCGCGCGTATATCGTCGGCCCTGTCGAGCGTCGCCTTCCGCCCCGCCTCGATGGCCGCCGCCGCCTCGTGGAAGGAGATGACCGAGAGATCGCTCAGGTCCACGTCGATCATCACGTCCGCGGGGTCCACGGCCAGCCGCGTGCGCCGCAGGTATTCGGTGAGGATGTCGATCGAGGCATTGAGCACCTCGGTTCCCTGGGGCTCAGGCGGCTCGTCCGGAGCCGCGCCGCGCCAGGCCTCGGGAAGGATACCGCCCAACTGCTCGGCGATCCCCTCCCAGATATCACCGCCGCGCTCGGGCACCCACACCCGGCCGGGTGGCTTTGCGTTGGGGTTGACGGCGATGACCACGTCCGCCCCGAGCGCGCGGGCCACGGAGATCGGCACGGGATTCGTCAGCCCTCCGTCGAGCAGCCACCGCCCGTCCAGCAGCTGCGGCGAGAAGAGCCCCGGCAGCGAGACCGAGGCGCGCACTGCCGGGATCAGCGGTCCCTCCCGAAGCCAGACCTCCCGGCCGCTCTGCAGGTTGGTAGCCACCGCGACGAAGGTCTTGTCCAGCGCCGCGAAATCGCAATCGAGACCCCAGCGCCCGAGGACGTTGGCGATCTCCTTCCCGGCAACCAGCCCCCCGCGCGAGACCCTGATGTCGACAAGGCTCAGGAAGCGCCCCCTCGTGAGCTCCAGCGCCCAGTCCCTGAGCGCGTCCCTGACGCCGCCCGCCTCTGCCGCGCCCACCAGCGCCCCGATGGAGGAGCCCGCGACGATCTCGGCCTCGACCCCCATCTCGTCGAGAACCGACAGGACGCCGAGGTGGCACCAGCCCCGCGCCCCGCCGGCCCCGAGAGCCAGCCCGATCCTCGGCTTGCGCGCCATCCGTCCCTCCCGGCCTGTACGCGCCTGTCTAGCGCGCGCGGCGCGGGAGGAAAACCTCGGCGCGGCGGCCGGCCGTCCACGCTTCAGTAGTTCGACGGCGGATCGCTGGCGGGAAAGGAGGCGTCGCCCGCCTCGTCGGTCCGGTCCCAGCGCCGTGGCGGGTCGCGCATGCTCTCGGGACCTCCGGCACGGACAGGACTGTCGGCGCCGTCGGGCGCCGCCTCGCGCGCCCGCTCCGACCAGGCCGCAGCCCGACGCGGTCGCTCGGCCGATCGCTTCCATGGCTTCCCCGCGGCCGACAGCAGGGCGCGCTTCGCCGGTCTCGGTTTCGGCATCTCGAAGGCCTCCGTGTTCCAGTATGTGCGAAGGCAACGCGGTGTGGAGGACATGGTTCGCCAAATGTCGCGGCACCAGCGGCGGCCGAAACGAACTCGGATGAAGCCCACATGGCAGCGCCGGCGAACGGACGAAGGCTTCAACCTGGCAGAAAATTCCGGGAGGCCGCCGCGCATCGCCGCCGGGGGCAGAGTCGCCGAGGCGCGGCCAAGCGGCTCCCGGGTAACTCCCGGGGCCCCAGGTCACGCCTCTGCCGTCATTCCGCGGCGTGCTTGCGGGCCCTTAGCATTGGCGCCAGGTAGCGCCCGGTGTGGGACAGTTCGACGGCGGCCACGTCCTCGGGGGTGCCCACGGCCACGATCTCGCCGCCGCCGTCGCCGCCCTCGGGGCCGATATCGACGATCCAGTCGGCGGTCTTGATCACGTCGA
>CAZUVG010000290.1:0-4519 GCA_964623765.1 uncultured Roseicyclus sp. | reverse complement strand
GAGCCCCACGGGTCCGCCGCCCGCGATGGTCACTGTGTCCTTGGTCATTGCGCCCCATCCCCTCTCGCTGTCCGTCCGGCCCGGGGCCGGGTCTTCAGGCGAACTCCTGCACGATCCCGCTTCGGGCGACGCGGACCGGCCGCGTCGTGGCGGGCGTGTTCCGGCTGCGGCCGACGAAGCGCGGCACCCCCGCGGTCACGACCGCCCCGACCGCGGCCGGGTCGCCGTTGGCAAGGGCCCGGAGCGCGGTGTCCTTGCTGCCCCCAAGCGGCGCGTCGAGAACGATGACATCCGCGTCCCGCCCCGGCGCGAGGAGGCCCGCGTTCAGCCCGTAAACCTTCGCGTTGTTTCCGGTGGCCGCGGCGATCGCATGTTCCGGCGGAAGCCCGCCGAGCGCGGCGAGATGCGTGATCGTGTAGATCATGCCGAGTGGCATGATTCCGCTGCCCGTGGGCGTGTCCGTGGCGATCAGCACCCGGTCGAAGGCGTCCTGTGCCAGCGCCTCCTCCAGGCACAGGAGCGCCGTGCGAAGGTTGCCGGCCGTGCAGATCTGCAACGCCGCTTCGCTGTCGCGGATGACACGGGCGAAGTCCTCGTCGGGCATCGCCACCGGCCCGCCGTTGACGTGGAAGGACACGTGTGGCGCGGTCGCGATGACGTGGTCACCCCAGATCGGTGACGAGCCGGGGATCGAGGCGCCGCCCGTGTGCATGGTCGTGACCATCCCGTGGTCCCGCGCCATGGCGATGTAGGGTCCGTATTCCATCGGATCGGCGAAGGCGCCGAAGCCGGCCTTGGCGAGCCAGACGCCCTCGGCCGCCATCTCGGCGAAATCGGCATCCGTAAGCCCCGGCTCCAGGATGACGGAGCCCGCGTGGACGCGCATCCCCCCGGGCCGGAATTCGCGGAAACACCGTTGCGCCGCGATCGCCAGCGCCTTCACGCCCGCGGGGTCCGAGGGGCGGCCGGGCGTGTGCACCTCCGAGGCGCTGATCGACGTGGTCACGCCGCCATGCAGGTAGCTTTCGAGGAACCCCACCGTCTTCTGCCGGGGCGTGTAGTCGCCGAAGGTGATGTGGACGTGGCTGTCGATCAGTCCCGGCGCGGCCGTCGCGCCGCCCGCGTCTATCACCACGTCGGCCGAGGCCACGTCGAGATCGGCCTGCGCGCCCACGCCCGCGATCAGCGCACCGTCGCAGAGTATGGCATCGCCCTCGACGAAGGGAGCGCGCCAGTCGCCGCTCACGATGATCCCGATATTGACGATTGCCGTCTTCATCGCGCAGCGCCTCCCATCAGCGGAGCCCGTCCTTGCCCTCGATCTCGTCGGCCGAGATGCCGCCGACGCGCGCGTTGAGCCGTCCGCGGTTGGCATAGGCGCAGATGACCGCGATCTCGTCGGGCAGCGGGGCGTCAGACAGGAACACCTCGATCCCGTCGTAGTGCGACCGGACGTAGAGCGCGTCCTTGTGCGCCAGCGGGATCTGGACGACCTCGCCCGGGCCGCCGCGCTTGGTATAGGACGAGATCCACGCGATCCCGCCGCCCACGGCCTCGCGCATCACGTTGCCGTAGACGGTGGTCAGCATCGCAACCGCGTGCTCCTGCTCGCCGGCGAGGCCCACGACCCCGCCCTTGCCGTAGCTGACCGCGCCATAGGGCGCCATGGCGGCGACGGCGCGTTCCGTGATCTCCCGGCCGATGGCCGCGCTCGCCTCCGTCAGTTGCGACAGGTCCTCGACGAAGGGCTGGCCGGCGAAGGGGTTCTTCACGACGGCCACCACGGCAACTTTCCGCAGCGGCGTCTCCGCTCCGCGGCCCGCCTCGGCGTGGATCTCCTCGACCTGTGTGAAGAACTTCCTTGTCTGCATGGGTCACTGTCCTTCCTGTGACTGGCGGCTCGCGGGCTGCTCACGCGGCACCGTTGACCTCGGCCTCGGCCCGGGCGCGGAGCGCGTTGCGGTCGATCTTGTTGGTGGCGGCGAGCGGCAGCTTTTCCATGAACCACACGTGGCGGGGATGCTGGTAGGCCGGCGCGTTCCGCAGCACGTATTCCTTCAGGGCCTGTGCGTCGAGACGCGCGTCCTCGCGGCACACGACGAAAGCGACCGGTTTGGTCCCCTTCACCGCGTCTGCCACGGGCACCACGCAGGCCTGCATGACGTCGGGATGGGATTCGATCACGTGCTCCACCTCGCCCGGGAAGATGTTCTCCGCGCCCGAGACGAACATGTCGTCGTCGCGACCGAGGAAGAAGTAGAACCCGTTCTCGTCGCGGCGAAAGACGTCGCCCGTCCGGTAGAAGCCGTCCGCCGTGATGGGCGAGGCGACGTCGGGGCGGTTGTGGTAACCCGTCATCACGGCGGGGCTCTTCATCTCCAGGACGCCGCGTTCGGGCGCGCCCGGGCCGTTGAGGCGCACCGCGACCTCGGGATGGGCCACGCCCACGGACCCGGTCGGCGCGGGCAGGCCCTCGGGATGGCGGTCGAAGACGACTGGCCCCGCCTCCGTCGTGCCGTAGGCGTTGATGATCCGGGCATTGGGCAGGATCTCGCGGATCTGCTGGGTCAGGGCATCGTTGACCGGCGCCGAGCCCATGCGCACGGTGCGCACGCTGGACAGGTCCCCGCGCGTCAGCGCCTCGGTCTCCTGCATCATCATCGCGATCATGGGGGGCACGGCGGTCAGCCAGGTGACCCCGAACCGGCTGACCGCGTCGATGTAGGCGGCGGCCTCGAACTGCGGCAGCAGGACGCAGTCGGCGCCGCCTGCGCAGACGAGGATCGACAGGGCAAGGGCGTTCATGTGGTAGAGCGGCGCGGCAATCTGCACCCGCTCGCCCGTCATCGGCGTCTGGCGCATCCTGACCTCGGCGGCCCATCGATGCGACTCGTGCGACAGGAGGACCCCCTTCGGTCGGCCTGTCGAGCCGGAGGTGAACATCATGAAGGCGGTCTCGTCGGCACCGGGCGTCACCGGCGTGAACGGGCCGGGGTCGAGCAGCGCGCCGTATCCCTGCGGCCCGCCGTCGTCGAAGCCTGCGAAATCCACGCCGGGCAGCGCTGCGCGGTCGAGATGGTCCTCGCGCGCGGCGTCGAAGAGGACCAGCCGTGCGCCGGAATCGGCCACGACCTCCGTGGCCCTGGCCGGCGGCAGCTTGTGGTTGATCGGGGCGGGCACGATCCCGGCACGCATCGCGCCCATGAAGGTCGCCACGTAATCGGTGCGGTTGGCCGAGAGGATCGCGACACGGTCGCCCCGGGCGATCCCCCGGGCGAGAAGCCCGCGCGCGACGGCGGCGCAGCGGGCGTCGAATTCCGCGACGGTGGTCATCTTCGCCCCGCCGCCGGCCCCAGGCTCGATGAAGAGCGGGCGTTCGGTGTCGCCCGAGCGGTCGAGAAGGTCGCCGAGGTTCTGCGCGTCGGTCATGGGCCCATCCGGCATGAAAGCGTTGTCTCCAGGCCCGGCAGGGCGAGCGTCGTGCGATCCCGGGACTCGTGGGTAACCGCGGCCCCGGCGCCGGCCGCCAGCGAGAGCAGCGTGTCGAGGTCCGAGAGGACGAGGCCTGTCGAAATCATCCGGTCACCGCCGCCGGCGTGGATGCGGATCTCGACGTCGTCGAGCAGCACTCGCGCCGCCCCGTCCCCGAGCGCGAGGCGGCCGTCGAAGGCGTGGGCGAAGCGCTCCGCCGTGGCGTGGGGCTCGGCGCTTTCGACCGCCACCATGTCGATCGCGCGAAAGCCGTTGCGATGCTCCAGCCACTCGTCTCGCCAGACGAGGTCGGGCGTGAGGTGCTGGCAGAAGTAGATGCGCCCGCCGCCGAAGAAATCGGGCTTCATCCGGACGGTCCGGAACGACGCGTCGCGTTCGATTCCGTCGACCGTCACGGGGCGGGAGAAGTCCATGGGCGGAAGCGGGTCGAACCCCGCCGCGACGAGCCTTGCATGGGTGGCGTCGGCGTCGTCGGTCTTCAGCACGATGCCGTTCAGGCCGCGCGGGCTGTCGAGGATCTCCTGCCGCCGGCGCCCCTTGGTGGGGACGCCGACGATCTCGAGATAGGCGCCCGGCGTCATCATCAGGTGATTGAGCGAGCCGAGCGTATGGTAGCCACGGGGTGTCGGATCGAAGCCGAGCGCGGAGAACAGCGCCTCGGCCGCGTCGGTGTCGTCCCGGGCGTTGATCACCACGTGGTCGAGTGCTGCCATCGCGCCGGCGTCAGCTCTTGGGCATGGCGTAGACGCCGCGCCCGCTGGCCAGAAGCTTGCCGTCGTCGTCGAGCACCTCGGCCTCGCAGACGGCGAGCGCGCGGCCGGACTTCACCACGCGACCCTTGCAGGTCAGGTCGTGCTGCATGGCCGGGCGATGGTAGTCCACGCGCATGTCCACGGTCGGCACGCCGCGCCCCGTCTGCGAGACCAGCGCCCAGTCGGCGGTCAGGTCCACCAGCGTCGCGAGGATGCCGCCGTGGGTGTAGCCCGCATCCGCGTTCACCACCCATTCGGGCCGCCACGTGGCCTTT
>CAZUVG010000289.1:0-4525 GCA_964623765.1 uncultured Roseicyclus sp. | reverse complement strand
TCACCTACTTCCAGCAGGTGGGCGGCCACGACTGCCATCCCGTCTCGGGCGAGCTGACCTACGGTCTGGAGCGGCTGGCAATGTACGTGCTCGGGATCGACCACGTGATGGAGATGCCGTTCAACGATCCAGATGCCCCCATCCCGCTCGTCTACGGCGACATCTTCCGCCAGACGGAGGAGGAGTATTCGCGCCACAACTTCGACCTCGCCGAGACGGAGATGCTGTTCCGCCACTTCGAGGACGCGGAGGCGGAGTGCAAACGGCTGCTTGACGCCCCGGCCGAGGATCCCCGGACGGGCAAGCGGATCGTGCTGGCGCATCCGGCCTATGACCAGTGCATCAAGGCCTCCCACCTCTTCAACCTGCTGGATGCGCGCGGCGTCATCTCGGTGACCGAGCGGCAGGCCTACATCGGTCGCGTGCGCGCGCTCGCGAAGCTCTGCGCCGACGCTTTCGTGGTGACGGAAGCAGGGGGATGGACGCGGGAGGAGGCGCCGGCATGACCTCGGGCCGCTGGCTCGTCGTGGCCATCGTCGGGATCACGGCGGTCTTCGGGGCGGCCATGTGGTGGTTCCAGACCCGCGCCTACTACGAGCCGGTCATGAACGCCGATCTCGTCGCCACCTCCGAGACAGGGCAGACGGTCGACCTCGAGCCCGTCGCCTTCGAGGGGATCGACGCGGGAACCTCGCCCCTGCGCTTTCGTGCCTGCTTCCGGCTCGACGCCGACGGGCAGGAGGCCGCGTCGCGCGGCGCGGCCTACGAGACGCCCACGCCCCTCGTGGCGCCGGGCTGGTTCGACTGCTTCGACGCCGAGGCGATCGCCGCGGCGCTGGCCTCTGGCGAGGCGCGGGCGGTCCTGTCGGAGCGGGAGGTGAGCCGCGGCGTGGACCGTGTGCTCGCCGTCTTCCCTGACGGGCGGGGCTACGCCTGGCACCAGCTGAACGGCACGCTGGAATAAGGGGGCGCGGCGGCGGAACATGTTCCGCCCCAATCTGCCGGGCGCGCGGGAGGCGATCTACCGCACCGTGCCCCGCCTGCGCGATCCCGACACACATACCACGGCGATGCGGGCCAAGGCCGAGGCGGAGCGCGCGAAGAACAAGGCCGTGGGCAGCGTCCGACAGGCCGGGCATAAGGCCGGGCGCGAGGGCCGGCGCGCCAGTTCCCGACATCTTCGGGCCTTCGGGCGGGCCGCCTCCCTTTACGCCGCCCGCCGGCCCGCTTATCCACGCCGCGAACATGACCCCCGGAGAGGCCGGGGAAGCCCGCGTGGACAGGATATGCCCGACCTTCTGATCGAACTCTTCTCCGAGGAAATCCCCGCCCGGATGCAGGCGGGCGCGGCCGAGGACCTGAAGCGGCTCGTGACCGACGGCCTTGTCGAGGCGGGCCTGACCTACGCCGCCGCGGGCGCCTACGCGACGCCGCGCAGGCTGGCGCTGACGGTCGAGGGGGTGACGGGCGAGAGCCCCACGGTGACCGAGGAACGGCGCGGGCCCCGCACCGATGCGCCGGAGAAGGCGCTGGAGGGCTTCCTGCGCTCGACCGGCCTCACGAAGGATGCGCTCGAGGCGCGGGAGGAGAAGAAGGGCAGCTTCTGGTTCGCCAGGATCACGAAACCCGGCCGTCCCGCCTCCGAGATCGTGGCAGAGGTTCTGCCGCAGGTCATCCGCACCTTCCCCTGGCCCAAGTCGATGCGATGGGGAGCGGGCAGCCTTCGCTGGGTGCGCCCGCTCCACTCCATCCTCTGCATCCTGTCCGACGAGGCGGGGGCGGAGGTCGTCCCGTTCGAGGTCGACGGCATCGCGGCGGGCGACACCACCGAGGGCCACCGCTTCATGGCGCCGGGCCGTTTCCCCGTCTCGGGCTTCGAGGATTACGCGGCGAAGCTGAAGGCCGCCCATGTCCTCCTCCCGGCCGGGGAACGGGCCGAGGCGATCTGGCACGAGGCGACGAACATGGCCTTCGCGAGCGGGCTGGAGGTGGTCGAGGACCGGGCTTTGCTGGCCGAGGTCGCGGGGCTCGTGGAGTGGCCCGTGGTGCTGATGGGCGAGATCGGGGCGGAGTTCCTCGACCTGCCGCCCGAGGTGCTGCGGACCTCGATGAAGGAGCACCAGAAGTTCTTCTCGGTCCGGAACCCGAAGACGGGGCGCATCGAGCGCTTCGTCACCGTCGCCAACCGCGAGACGGCGGACCACGGCGCGACGATCCTTGCGGGCAACCAGAAGGTGCTGGCCGCCCGCCTCTCGGACGCGAAGTTCTTCTGGGAGAACGACCTGCGGGTGGCGAAGGCGGGGATGGGCGACTGGCAGGCGGCGCTGGCCGACGTCACCTTCGAGCGCCGCCTCGGCTCCGTCGCCGACCGGGTGGAGCGCATCGCGCGGCTGGCCCGCGACATCGCGCCCGCCGTGGGCGCCAACCCGGACGCCGCGGAGACCGCGGCGCGTATTTCAAAGGCCGATCTCGTCTCCGAGATGGTCTACGAGTTCCCCGAGCTTCAGGGCGTCATGGGCCGCTACTATGCCGAGGCCGCGGGCCACCCGCCCGAGATCGCGGCGGTCGCGGAGGAGCACTACCGCCCGCTCGGCCCTTCCGACGATGTGCCGACAGCGCCCCTGTCGGTGGCCGTGGCGCTGGCCGAGAAGATCGACACGCTGACGGGGTTCTGGGCGATCGACGAGAAGCCGACGGGGTCGAAGGACCCCTTCGCGCTTCGCCGGGCGGCGCTGGGGGTGATCCGGATCGTGAACGAGAACGGCCTGAACCTGCGCCTTGACCGCTACATCGACGCGCAGCTCCTCACCCACAAGATCGCGATCAACCGGCCAAAGGTGGGCGACAACGTCATCGACACGCTGGAGGAGATCGTGGACGAGATCGCGGATCACGGCGTCTTCGGTGCAGCGTACCGTGCGGTGATCGATCGGATGAAGGAGAAGCCCGCGAACGACTCGCTGCTCCGCACCGTGGGTGACCTCGTCCCGGACCTCTCGACCGACCTGCTGGCCTTCTTCCACGACCGGCTGAAGGTCCACCTCCGCTCCGAAAACATTCGCCACGACGTGATCGACGCGGCGCTGGCGAAGCCGCCCGCGGACGACCTCGCCCTCGTGGCCGCCCGTGCCCGCGCGCTGCAGGACGTGCTGAACACGCCCGACGGGGAGAATCTCGTGCAGGGCTACCGGCGCGCGGCCAACATCCTGACCCAGGCCGAGGAGAAGGACGGCGTGGAATACCGCTTCGGCGCCGATCCCAAATTCGCGGAGACCGGAGAGGAACGCGCGCTGTTCCAGGCCCTCGACCGCGCCACGGCCGAGATCGCGCCCGCGCTCGAACGCGAGGACTTCCCGGCCGCGATGCACCACATGGCAACCTTGCGGGCGCCCATCGACGCCTTCTTCGAGGCGGTGCAGGTCAACGCGGAAAACCAGATCGTCCGGCGCAACCGCCTTAACCTCCTGCACCAGATCGTCGAGACCTGCGGGCAGGTTGCCGACCTCTCGCGGCTGGAGGGGTAGTGCGGTCCTGACGCCGCAGGGCCCCGGCGGAACTGGACAGGTCGCGCATCGGTTGTATCTTGTGCTGCAGCCGCGAAACGCGCGGACGTCTGGACGCCAGGATGCTCACAACGCCCGACTTCACCGAGATCACGCCGACGGCGGAGATCCGGACCAGCCGCCATGGCAACCGCGCGAAGTGCCTGCAGCGGCTCATTCGGCTCGACCTGCCGGTGCCCACAACCGTGGCGCTCCCGTTCGATACGGTGCGCGCCATCGCCGGCGGGCGGCTGCCTGACATGGAGGCGCTGATTGGCCTCTTCGGGAACGGGGCGCTCGTCTCCGTCCGATCCTCCAGCGAGGCGCCGGATTGGGGCGGTCCGGGGACGATCCTCAACATCGGGATGAACGACGCGGTCCATGAACGGCTGGCCGAGACCTTCGGACAGGACGCGGCGGATGCCTTCTACCTCGGTTTCCTCCGCGCCTACGCGGTCAACGTCGTCCGCCTCGACGCCGATGCCTTCGACGGACCGATGACGCCCCGGCTCGCCAAGGCGCAGTACGAGGAGGAGATGGAGGAGCCCTTCCCGCAGGACCCCGCGGTGCAGCTGGCCGAAGTCCTGAAAAGCATGGCGCGCGCCTGGGAAGGGACGAGCGCGCGGCTTCTCCGTCAGGCGCGCGGCGCGCCGGCGGACGCGGGCCTTGGCCTCGTGGTGCAGCGCATGGCCCGGGGTCCGGGCAAGGGCACCTCGGGTGCGGGCGTGATCCAGTTCGTCTCCTCCGACACCGGCGAGCCGCAGGTCACGGGCCGCTACCTGCCGCAGGGACAGGGGCGCGCGGCCCTGTCGCGCTCGGAGGCCATGTTCATCGAGACCGATCCCCGCGGCCCCGCGCTGGAGGACGTGGCGCCCGATCAATTGGAGGCGCTGCGCCGCTACGGCCGTCTCGTGCGCGAGCGGCTGCGCGAGGAGATGCAGATCGAGTTCACGCTGATGGAGGGCGAGCTTCGGGTGCTGGAC
>CAZUVG010000288.1:3393-4528 GCA_964623765.1 uncultured Roseicyclus sp. | reverse complement strand
CGCTGAGCGCCTGACAGCGCCCGACGACAGCCTCCGGGTGATGACCGAGGATGCGCCTCCGCCGACCGCAGCGTCGCCGGGGGCGTTCCGCGTTTCGACCCTGAAGAAGCGACCCGATTTCCTGCGTGCGGCCAGGGCGAAGCGCGCCGGCACCCCCGGCTTCGTTCTGCAGGCGCGCAGGCGGGGCGAGGAGGAGGGTGCCGAGGGCATCCGCGTCGGCTTCACCTGCTCGAAGAAGGTGGGCAACGCGGTGGCCCGCAACCGCGCCAAGCGGCGCCTGCGCGAGATCGCCCGCGCCGTGCTGCCTCTGGAAGGACGCCCCGGCTGGGATTACGTTCTGATCGGACGGAAGGACGAGACGGCCAGCCGCGACTTCGCCGCGATGAAGGCAGATCTCGTCCGCGCGCTGAGGAGCGTCCACCGATGAGACCCGCCGCCTACATCGTCTCGCTGCCCATTCGTGCCTACAGGCTCGTGTTCAGCCCGTGGGTCGGCCATTCCTGCCGCTATCACCCGAGTTGCTCGACCTACGCGATGGAGGCACTGGAGAAGCACGGAGCGCTGCGCGGCGGCTGGCTGACGCTGCGGCGTCTCGCGCGCTGCCACCCCTGGGGCGGCAGCGGCATCGACAACGTCCCGGACTAGACCCGCTCCAGCACGCCGCAGGCGATGCGCCCCTCGACGCTCGGCTCGTCGGTGTAGGTGTCGCGGTCAGAGTGGACGACGATGGCAGCACCGTCGTCGTCCATCAGGTTGTCCTCCGCCCCCTCGCGCATGCTGATGCGGGGATTGAAGTATTCGATGGCCGCGCGGCCGTTCTCGAGCACCTCGGCGTTCGGCAGGTCGCCCGCATGCGGCCCGTCGGGATTGTCGAATCCGTGGGCATTGCCCATCGGTGCGAAATGGCCGCCCGCCGCGGAGAAGTCGGGCGCGCAGGCGCCCGTCTCGTGGATGTGGAAACCGTATTCGCCGGGCTCCATCTCGATCAGGCCCGCCTCGATCAGCACGCCGTTCTCCAGTTGCGAGAGCGTCACGGTGCCGACGCGGTGGCCGTCCCGGTGCATCAGGACCGCGCGCGCCTCCTGGGCCACGGCGGGGGCGGCGGCGAGGCAGAGCGCGATGGCGGCGAGAAGTG
>CAZUVG010000288.1:0-3383 GCA_964623765.1 uncultured Roseicyclus sp. | reverse complement strand
TGTCATGGGTCGTTCTCCTCTCGGTCTGTGACGGGAGAACACGCGGCAACGCGGTCCGTTCACAGGCTCCGGACGAAAAGTGCGCGCGCTTCTCAAACGGCCGTCTACGGGGTAGACCCGCCCCGACCCCGAGACGAGGCTTGCCCATGCTCGACGACGCAGAAGACATCCACCCGCTTTTCCGCGGCGCCCCGCGGACGACGGAGTTCCGCAAGCTGCGCAAGCGCCTCGTCCGGGACACGCGCGAGGCGATCGAGCGCTACGGCATGGTGGAACGCCGGGAGGCGGACGCGCCGCGGGAGAAGTGGCTCGTGTGCCTTTCCGGGGGCAAGGACAGCTACACGCTGCTTGCCGTCCTGACGGAGCTCCGGTGGCGGGGCCTCCTGCCCGTGGACCTGCTTGCCTGCAACCTCGACCAGGGCCAGCCCGGTTTTCCGGCGACGGTCCTGCCCGGGTTCCTGAGCGAATGCGGCGTGCCGCACCGGATCGAATACGCCGACACCTATTCCATCGTCGTGGACAAGGTGCCACAGGGCCGGACCTATTGCGCGCTCTGCTCGCGCCTCCGTCGCGGCAACCTCTACCGCGTCGCGCGGGAAGAGGGGTGTTCGGCCGTCGTCCTGGGCCACCACCGCGACGACATCCTCGAGACCTTCTTCCTCAACCTCTTCCATGGCGGCAAGCTCGCCACCATGCCGCCGAAGCTTCTGAACGACGAGGGCGACCTCTTCGTCCTGCGCCCCCTCGCGCACGTGGCCGAGGAGGATTGCGAGCGCTTCTCCCGCGCGATGGGCTACCCGATCATCCCCTGCGACCTGTGCGGCAGCCAGGACGGGCTGCAGCGGCAGGCGATCAAGCGGATGCTCGACGACTGGGAGGCGCGTGCGCCCGGACGTCGGGCGAAGATGTTCTCGGCGCTGATGAACGCGCGACCCTCGCACCTCCTCGATCCAGCGCTGTTCGATTTCACCGCACTCGCTAGGGATGCGGAGCATTCGAACGAACCGGGCGGCGACGCTTAAGGCGCTGTCAGCCAATCGCCGCTATTCCGTCGTCGACAGGGCCATCCGGGGCACATGCCCAACGGCCCGTAGGCAGGGTGCGAGGGACGGCGCGACATGGACGCATCGGCGTGGCGGGGGCTTCTGAAGGTGCAGGCGCGCCTGCGACGTGCGCTCACCCGGACCGAAGTTCTGGCGCTCTTCCCGCTTCTGGCGTTCGCGGCGCACGGCATGGGCGGTCCCGACGCCGTGCTTGCGGCTGCAGCCCTGCTGCCCGCGCTCCTTGTGCTGGCGCATGCGGGCATTCCCGCCGCCATGCAGGGCGGCGCATCGTTGCCTGAACTGCGGCCGGGACGCGGCACGATGGCGTTGATGCTTGACCGGTTCGCTACGATGCCGGATGCCGACTCGGCCTGCGTGATGCTTGCGATCGACGACTGGACCGAACTGGAGGCACGCACGGGGCGGGATGCCGCGCGCGGCATCGCCGATCGTTGCGCGGAACGGCTGAGCGGCGCGATCCGTCACGAGGATCTGCTCGCCGATCTGGGCGACGGACGCTTCGGCGTCGTGCTGTCACCGATCCCCGCCGCGCGCCTCGGAACCCGCGAGGCGCTGGCCGACCGGCTTCGCGCGGCGATCGCGGAACCCTTCGCGCTCGACGGTGCGACGCTCCGCCTGACTGCCTCTGCCGGTCACGCCGCGCTCTTGCGGGAGGGGCGCGGACCGAACGCGGCGGCAGGCACGCCCGGCGAGGCCACACTGGCCGCTGCCGAGGCCGCCCTCGAGGAGGCGAGGACCGCGGGCCCCGACGCGGTCAGGGCCTTCGTCCCGTGGCCGAACGGCGTGGCCATCGGACGCCGCGCCGCGCCGTCGCCGCTGGCCGAGGAGGTCGGCGAGGCGCT
The DNA here is from genome assembly GCA_964623765.1 of uncultured Roseicyclus sp. Classification (GTDB taxonomy): domain Bacteria; phylum Pseudomonadota; class Alphaproteobacteria; order Rhodobacterales; family Rhodobacteraceae; genus Roseibacterium. The sequence continues at coordinate 1,477 of CAZUVG010000288.1, read as the reverse complement.
GGCCGCGGGTCTTATCCTTCCATGGTTCCAGCCGCAGATCGACGCTGCAACGGGCGTGGTCACCGGTTTCGAGGCGCTCGCGCGCTGGCAGCATCCCGAGCTCGGCTTGATCGCGCCGAACCGGTTTCTCGACGCGGTGACGGAGGCGGGCAGGATCGAGGCTCTCGGCCGGGCGATGCGGAAAGGCGCGCTGGAGGCGCTCGCCCGCTGGGACGCCGCGGGCGCCCGGGGTCTGACCGTCTCTGTCAACGCCTCGCTGGAGGAGTTGCGCAGCCCGACTTTCGCCGAACAGGTGGCCTGGGATCTGGACCTGCACGACACGTCTCCCGAAAGACTGATCGTCGAGGTGCTGGAAACGGTCGCGGCATCGACGCAGGACGACAGCGTCGTGACCACGCTCGCCGCGCTGCGCAGAGAGGGCGTGAGCATCGACCTCGACGATTTCGGCGTCGGGCAGGCCTCGCTCCTTTCCATCCGCCGCTTCGGCGTCCGGAGGATCAAGATCGACCGATCCTTCGTACTGGGCATCGACGTCGGGGAGGAACAGAGATCAATGGTCGGCGCCATCGTGTCGCTCGCCCGCGAGATGGGCCTGACGACGCTGGCCGAGGGAGTGGAGACCGAAGGGCAGCGGGAGGCGCTGCGCGATCTCGGGTGCGCCTACCTACAGGGCTTCGCCATAGGCAGGCCGATGCCGCTTTCCGATACGCTGGACTGGCTCGCGACGGAACAGCATCTTGCTTCGGACGAGACCAAAAGGACCGCGCTCCGCCCAGCCGAGTGAGGGTCCCGCTGCCTGGCATGGGGACGCCGCGGGCGCGCACGCCCGGGGCATGGACCTTGCGTCCCCTGCACGTGTCGCATCCACCATGCGGCTCGGAAGGCACTGTCCTCAACGCCGCGCTCGACGCCGCCATCGGGGCACGCGGGACCGGGGACACGACAGACGCGCCGGGTCTGCACCGATCGGGCGTCACTGCGGGAGGCATCCTTGGCCGCCCGGCGCGATAGCGGCGCTGCAACGGCGCCGGGCCGGTCCGGCCGGCGCGCCATGCCGCAGTCCCCAAATCGCCCTTGACCTTTAGGTGCCCCTTCTGTTGAACCCCGGTGGATCACGGACAGAGGAAACCCGGCGCAATGGACGATCAGAATCGCAACCTGATCCTGGCCACCGCTTTGAGCATGGTGGTCATCCTCGTCTGGTTCGTTCTCTTCCCCCCGCCGGAGCCGATCGAGGACCCCAACGCGGTCCGGCCCGGGACAATGCTCGAGGACGACGCGCAGGAGGACATCGCGCTCCTGCCGCCCGAACGCGGCGGCTACAGCTATGGAACGGTCTCTCCCGATCACCGCTGGTACGCCGTCGCGGTGCGGGCGGAGGGCCAGAAGCGCTCGCGCGTGGACCTGCTGGATATCGAGACAGGCGAGTGGACGGTGCTGCTGGACATGGAGACCCACCATGCCAAGCACGAGCAGT
>CAZUVG010000287.1:0-4555 GCA_964623765.1 uncultured Roseicyclus sp. | reverse complement strand
CTTCGGCATGGCGCCGGGCGTGGCCGGGGTGATGGCGGACCTCGTGCTGGAGGGTCACGACCGCATCCCGGCCGCCTTCCGCCCCGGGGCGAGCCTCTCCTAAAGCCGCGCCGCCGCCCGCAGGCCGGCCATCAGGTCCTCCAGCGCCGCGAGGTTGATCTCGTTCGCGAGCCGTCCTTCCGCGTCGAACTGCCCCGACGCCTGCCCCACCAGCACCTCCGGCCCCGACAGGAGGAGCGGGCGGAACGGCACCATGGCGAGCCTGAGCGAGAACTGCGTCCGCTCGCCGCCCGCGCGCCCGCCCGTGGCCGACACCACCGCCACCGGCTTGTCGCGCCACGGATTGCCCTTCGTCCGGCTCACCCAGTCGAGCGCGTTCTTGAGGACGCCCGGCAGCGCCTTGTTGTATTCCGGGCAGGCAATCACGACCGCGTCCGCCTCCGCGATCCGGGCTGCGAGCGTCTCCACCTCGGCCGGAATTCCGTGTTCCGTCTCCAGGTCCCCGTCGTAGAGCGGAAGCCGCAGGTTCGCGTCGACGAACACCTCCGGGTCGAAGAGCCGCACGGCCTCCATCATCAGCTTGCGATTGAAGGATGCCGCCCGCAGCGAGCCGCAGATCCCGAGAAGTGTTCCGCTGGACATGTCCCCTGCCTTTCGTTCAAGAACCGGTTTCGCGGATGTAAGACGGGAGGGACGCGTGGCCACAAGACATGGCGGCATGATACTCGCGGACAGGCTGAGGCTGCACGGGGTGGACCGGGTGTTCTCGGTGCCGGGGGAAAGTTTCCTCGCGGCGCTGGACGGGCTCCACGATCACGACATCCGGAACGTCGTCTGCCGGCAGGAAGGCGGCGCGGCGATGATGGCCGAGGCCGACGCGAAGCTCACGGGGCGGCCCGGCGTCCTGTTCGTCACGCGGGGGCCGGGGGCGGCGAATGCCGCCTCGGGCCTCCATGTCGCGATGCACGACGCCACGCCTCTCGTCGCCTTCGTCGGGCAGGTGCCGCTGAAACATCGCGACAGGGGCGTGTTCCAGGAGGTCGACTTCCGCGCCTTCTTCGGGCCGCTGGTGAAGTGGGCGGCGGAGATCGAGCGCACCGACCGGATCGCGGAATACGTCGACCGCGCCTTCCATCTCGCGCAGAGCGGGCGGCCGGGGCCAGTCGTGCTCGCCCTGCCGGAGGACATCCTCTCGGCCGAGGCCGACGCGCCCGCCCCCATCGTCGCCGCAAGGCCCGAGGCGGGCGTGGACGACAGCGCCGTCTCCCGCATCCTCGACATCATGGCCGAGGCAGAGCGGCCGATGATCCTCGCCGGCGGCTCGCTCTGGGGGGCGGAGGACGGCAGGCGCGCGGGCAGGCTGGCCGAGGCGCTTGGCGCGCCCCTCGCCGCGACCTTCCGGCGGCAGGACTACGTGGACAACGACCACCCCAACTACGCCGGGGACCTCGGCGTCGGCATGAACCCCGCGCTTGGGCGGCGGCTGTCGGAGGCGGACGCGCTCCTGCTGCTGGGCGCGGAACTCAACGACATCACGACGCGGGACTTCAGCCTCCTGGACCGGGAGAAGCCGCCGGCCATCGTGCAGGTAGGCCCCGATCCCGACGCCGCGTCCCGCGTCTACCCGGCAACGCTGTCGCTCGCCGCATCCCCCTCGAAGGTCCTGCGGCATCTCACCGGCCTCCTGCCGCCCGAGGGATGGCCCGACCGCGGCGCGCACGCCGCCCGCGCAGACTACGAGGCATGGCAGGTGCCACAGGAGACCCCCGGCGCGGTGAAGATGGAGGAGGTGATCCTCTGGCTCCGCGACAACGCCCCGCACGACACGATCGTGACGAACGGCGCGGGCAACTACGCGGCCTTTCTTCACCGCTACTACCGCTTCCGCCGGCACGGCACGCAGCTTGCGCCGACGTCCGGCTCCATGGGCTACGGCCTGCCCGCGGCGGTGGCGGCGAAGCTGCGCCACCCCGACAGGACGGTCGTCTGCCTCGCCGGCGACGGCTGCCTGCAGATGACGGTGCAGGAACTGTCGACCGCCCGCCAGCACGGCGCGGACATCGTCGTTATCGTGGCCAACAACGGCCGTTACGGCACCATCCGCATGCACCAGGAGAAGCACTACCCCGGCCGCGTCTCGGGAACCGACCTGTTCAACCCGGACTACGTGCAACTCGCCGCGGCCTATGGCGGCACAGGGCACCGCGTCACCGAGACCGCGGAGTTCGCGCCCGCGTTCGAGGCGGCACGCTCGGGCGGGCTGCACCTGATCGAACTGGTCCTCGATCCGAGGATGCTGTCGACGACTGCCAGCCTCTAGCCGGGGCGAGGCCCGGACGACGGGCGGCCTGCAGCGTGGCGCGCGCTGCCGCGGATCCGGCGGCGCGCGGGGTTCAGACGGGCCGCGGTTGCGGATAGGGTGCGGCACAAAGAGACGCCGAGGCGTGGAACGGGCAGGCATGGCGGGCACGCGGAAGAACAACGGCCGGGCGAAGCGCCGTCCGGCAAAGGGAAGCGGTGGGGCGCGGGTTTCACGCCTGCAACGGGGCCTGCGGTCCCTGCGCCGCTGGATCCTGAGCCTCGTGCTCGGGACGGCCGCGCTTCTTGTCCTCTGGATCGCCGCCTATGCGGTGCTGCCGGTGCCGACGACACCTTACATCGTCTCCGAACGGCTTCGCCTCGGCGGCGTCGAGCGCGACTGGGTTCCGATCGAGGACATCTCGCCGAACCTGCAGCGTGCCGCCGTCGCCGCCGAGGACGCGAATTTCTGCCTGCACTGGGGCTTCGACATGGCCGCTATCCGCGCCGCGATCGAGGCGGGCGCGACGCGCGGCGGCTCGACCATCAGCCAGCAGACGGTGAAGAACGCCTTCCTCTGGCACGGACGGTCCTGGCCGCGGAAGGTGCTGGAGGCCGCGATCACGCCGGTCATGGAGCTTGTGTGGTCCAAGCGGCGCATCCTCGAGGTCTATCTCAACGTGGCCGAGTTCGACGAGGGCGTCTTCGGCGCGGAGGCAGCCGCCCGGCACCATTTCGGCGTTTCGGCCGCCGACCTGTCCGAGACGCAGGCGGCGCGGCTTGCAGCCATTCTTCCCGCGCCGCGGGCGCGCTCGGCCTCGGCCCCGTCCGATTTCGTCCAGCGACGCGCCGCAGCCATCCGCGACGGGGCGGCGACGATCCGCGCCGACGGGCGCGACGCGTGCTTTGCGAATTGAATTCCGCGGCGTCCTTGGGCATGTAGGCCGGCGACCCGCTCTCCTTGCCGAGACGCCATGACCCGCCTCTACCACTTCGCGCTGTCCCCGTTCTGCCGCAAGGTCCGCCTCGTTCTTGCGGAGAAGAAGATCGACGTGGAACTGGTCGACGAGAAATACTGGGAACCCTCGACGGAGTTCCTGCGCCGCAATCCGGCGGGAAAGGTGCCGGTCCTGAAGATCGACGGGCTCACGCTGTCGGACTCCAACGCCATCTGCGAATACATCGAGGAGACGCGGCCGGAGCCGCAGCTTGTGCCCAGCGACCCCAAGGCCCGCGTAGAGGTGCGCCGTCTCGTGGGCTGGTTCGACGACAAGTTCCACAACGAGGTGACGCGGAATCTCGTCTACGAGCGTGTGAACAAGAAGGTCATGCGCGCGGGCTACCCCGACGGGAAGGCCGTGAAGGCCGGGGCGCAGGCCATCAAGTTCCACCTGCGCTACATGGAATGGCTGCTCGACCACCGCCGCTGGCTGGCGGGCGACCGGATGACCATGGCGGATTTCGCGGCGGCCGCGCATATCAGCTGCCTCGACTACATCTCGGACGTGGACTGGTCCTCGAGTGCGACCGTCAAGAACTGGTATGCCACGATGAAGTCGCGCCCGGCCTTCCGGTCGATCCTCTCGGACCATGTTTCGGGCTTCGCCCAGCCGCCGCATTACGCGAACCTGGACTTTTGACCGACCTGAAGGACGATCTCGGCGCCGAGGCCCGCGATGCGGGCTTCGCCAGGATGGGAATCTGCCGCCCCGACGCGATTCCGCATGCCACCGGGCGGCTGGAGGAGTTCGTCGCGAAGGGGCGTCATGGCCAGATGCGCTGGATGGAGGAGCGGACGGGCTGGCGCGGCGATCCCGCCGCGCTCTGGCCCGCGGCACGATCCGTCGTCATGCTGGCCGACAGCTACACGCCCGAGACCGATCCCATGGCGACGCTCGAAATGCCGGAGCGCGCCACGATCAGTGTCTACGCGCGGAACAGGGACTATCACGACGTGGTCAAGAAGCGGCTGAAGCGTGTCGGCCGCTGGCTGCTGGCGCGTTGCCCGGAAGACGAGATCAAGGTCTTCGTCGATACCGCGCCGGTGATGGAGAAGCCGCTCGCCGCCGCCGCCGGGCTTGGCTGGCAGGGCAAGCACACGAACCTCCTCGGCCGCGACATCGGCAACTGGGTGTTCCTCGGCGCGATCTTCACCACGGTGGAACTGGAACCGGATGCGCCCGAGACCGACCATTGCGGCAGCTGCCGGGCGTGCCTCGACATCTGCCCGACCGACGCCTTCCCCGCGCCCTACCAG
>CAZUVG010000286.1:0-4566 GCA_964623765.1 uncultured Roseicyclus sp. | reverse complement strand
CGCCGTGGCCCTTGGCGGTGTCCTGCGCGGCGGAGCCGAGGGCGATATGCGTGCCGCAGGCGACCATGGCAGGGCGGGCGGAGGCCTTGGCCTCGGCAAGCACGCGGTCGATCTCCTCGGGATCGTGGCCGTCGCATTCGAAGACGTCCCAGCCAGAGGCGGCGAAGCGCGCCATCTGGTCGGTGCGGTCGGCAAGGCTCACCTCGCCGTCGATGGTGATGCCGTTGTTGTCCCACAGCACGATAAGCCGCGACAGCTCCTGCCGCCCGGCGAGCGCGATGGCCTCCTGGCTGACACCCTCCATCAGGCAGCCGTCGCCGGCGATGACCCAGGTATGGTGGTCGACGATCTTCGGACCCCACTTGGCGCGCAGGAATTCCTCGGCCATGGCGAAGCCGACGGAATTGGCGAGACCCTGGCCGAGAGGGCCGGTCGTGGTCTCGATCCCCGTGGCATGGCCGTATTCGGGGTGGCCCGCGGTGATCGAGCCGAGCTGGCGAAAGGCCTTCACCTGCTCCAGCGTCATGTCCTCGTAGCCGGTGAGGTGGAGGAGCGAATATAGCAGCATCGAGCCGTGACCCGCCGACAGGACGAAGCGGTCGCGGTTGGGCCAGTCGGGGGCAGACGCGTCGAAGCTCAGGTGGTTGCGGAACAGGACCGTGGCCACGTCCGCCATGCCCATCGGCATGCCCGAATGGCCCGAATTGGCCGTTGCCACCGCGTCGAGCGTCAGCGCGCGGATCGGGGTGGCGCGGCGCCAGTGGTCGGGATGGTTCCGGGCGAGGGCGGCGATGTCCATGCGGGGCGGTCCTTGACGTTTGGGGCTGTCGGGATGGGGCGGCCGGGATGGCGGCCGGGCGCGTGATAGCAGGCGGCGCGCGAAAGGCAAGCGGGCCGCTGCCGGCGGTCATCGGCCGGCCGGCGGGGCCACGGGGGCGGAAAAACTTGCAAATCCGCCCGGTTTGCGATTCCGTGTGCGCGGGCGGCACGAGGCGGCCGTTCCGGACGGGGCCTGTCGAAGACCGCAAAGGCGGGCGGGCATGTGGCGCAGGCGATCGCGGCGCCCCCCGGAACGACGCAGGAGCAGGACGGCACGGGATCATGGGCGACAGCGCGGAATTCGAGAAACTGGGCGCGCTCGAGGCGCGGCTCGCGGCCGCTCTCGACCGGATCGCGAAGGGTGTCTCGGCCCGCCCGGCCGCCCCGGCAGCCGAGGACGCCGCCCGGTCCGAGGCGGAGGCGAAGGCGGCCGCCGAGCGTACGGCGGAGCTTCAGGCGCGGCTCGACACGGCGGAAGACGCGCGCCGGGCCGCCGAGACCGCGCTCGAAGAGGCGAAGTCGGGGCGCGAGGCAGAGGCCGCCCGAATCTCCGATCTCGAGGAACGGCTGAAGGCACGCGAGGAGGAACTGGCCGCCACGCGGGACGCCGAGAAGACGTCGCGGCAGACGTTTGAGGCCCGCATCGCGGAACTGGAGGCGGCTGCGGCCGCAAGCACCGGCGAGGCCGGACGCGTCGAGGCGCTGGAGAAGGAGAACGCGGTCCTGAAACGCCGCGTGGAACAGGCGCGCGAGGAACGCGATGCGGCGATGGCGGCACGCGACGCGGCGCAGGATGCGGCCGACGAACTGGCAGCCGTCGCGCGCGGCGATGGCGACGCGGACAAGCAGGAGCTTCGCGCCGAGGTGCGCCGTATGCAGGCCGTGGTGGACGAGATGTCGGCGCAACTGGACACGCTCAGGGCAGGCACGGGCGACGCGGAGGGGCTCAACCGCGGGCTGGAGGCGCAGGTCGCCGCGCTGACCGAGGCGCGCCGGGCCGAGGCCGCAGAACTCGACCGGATCGTGCGCCAGCTGGCGCCGGCGGGCGACGGCGAGGGGGCGGGGCATGCCTGAGGTTCAGATCGAGATCGGCGGGCGCAGTTACACCGTCGCCTGCCAGGACGGGGAGGAGCCCTATCTCCGCGCCGCTGCGCGGATGCTGGATACCGAGGCCACGGTCATCCTCGGCCAGATCGGCCGCATGCCGTCGGACCGGATGCTGCTGATGGCGGGGCTGATGCTCGCCGACAAGACGGCGGCGCTCGAGGACGACGTGAAGGACCTGCAGGCGCGCATCGCGGCGCAGGAGAAGGCGCTGCGCTCCGCCGAGGAGCGCCTTGCCGACCGCGCCCGCCGCATCGCCGAACTGCAGGAGGCGGGACCGAGGACGGAGCTTCCGGACCGGGTCACGGACGGGCTCGCCGAGCTTGCCGCGCGGGCCGAGGCGCTGGCCGAGGAACTCGAGGGCGGGAACGGCTGAAGCTATCCGGTCGCGTGACATGCCGCCAGCGGCATGCCCGACGCGTCCGCCCTGACGGCTGCCCTCGGGGCGTGGCCGAGTATTCGTCTTTCCCCAGATACGCGTCGCGCCCTATCCACGCCGCGCGACACCGGAACAGGGCGCGGATCTCAGCCGAGGATCGGCGACAGAAGCCGGGCTGCCTCTTCGCGAGGATTGGCGAGCCCTGTGCGGTCCTCGCCAGGGTAGAAGCGCGCGCGAACGGCGGTGGGCATTGGCGCGGGGCGCAGCAGGTGCACCGACGGTCCGTGCTTCGCGGTCTCGGCCTGCCAGCTGCGCACGAGGGCGCGCTGGGCGGCCTTGGACAGGGCGTAGGCGCCGGCGTATTTCTCGTCCCACTCGTCGTCGAAGAAGATTGCGTGCGGGTCGTCCGAGGGGGCGATCAGGGGATCGACATTGGCGATCAGCCGCGCGGTCATCCGCACGTTGGTCGCGATGTTGCGGTCGAGGTCCTTTGCCGTGATGTGCGGCGCGGGCGTCAGTGCCGAGACATGGATCGCGGCATGGAGCCAGACGTCTGCCCGTCCCCAGCGGTCGTGGATCGAGCGGCAGAGATGGGCGATGGCGTTGTCGTCGGTCAGGTCCATCGGCGCGAGCGTCGCGTGCCCGCCGGCGGCCTGGATGCGGTCGTCGAGTTCCTCCAGCCCGCCCACGGTGCGGGCCACGGCGACGACATGGGCACCCTTCGCGGCGAGCCACTCGGCGCAGGCCGCGCCGAGGCCCCGGGAGGCTCCGGTCACCAGCGCGACACGATCTTGCAGCGGTTTCGTCATCGGCCGCCTCATGCCGCGTCCCGCGCGCCTTTGCAAGGCCGGGAGCCGCGGGGGCGGGGCCCTGCTTGACTCTGGCGGGAGCCACGGGAATACCGTTGGGAACCGAGGGATACCACAGGCAACGGAGGGGCACATGGGCCGCGACACCACACTTCTCGCCGCGATGACGACGGACATGGGGCTGGCGCGCAAGGCCGGGCTGGTGCTGGCCGGCAGCGTGCTGATCGCGCTCGCCGCGCAGGTCTCGGTGCCGTTCTGGCCGGTGCCCATGACGCTTCAGACGCTGGCCGTGCTGGTCGTCGGCTTCGCGCTCGGCTCGCGGCTCGGGGCGGCGGCGGTTCTGACGTATCTGGCCGAGGGCGCGATGGGCCTGCCGGTGTTCTCGAACGGCGGGGCGGGCGTCCTCTACATGGTGGGACCCACCGCGGGCTTCCTTGCGGGCTTCGTCGCGATGGCCTGGCTCGCGGGCTTCGCGGCCGAGCGGGGGCTGGCGCGCGGCTTACTCGGCACGGCGCTGGTGGCGCTCGGAGCCTCCGCGGCGCTCTATATCCCCGGCCTGGCATGGCCGCTGGCCGTGGCGGGCGCCCTTGGCGTCGACGCGGGCTGGGCGGGCCTGTCGGCGGCCTCGGTCTGGTCGGGCTTCGCCGCCCCCTTCCTGCTGGGCGACGCGGTCAAGGCCGTCGTCTCGGCGCTGGTCGTTACCGGTGTATGGGCGGCGCTCCGCCGGGGCTGACCGGCCCGTAGCCGGATTTGCGAACGCCGTCCCGCCGGGGGCGGCGTTTTCGTATCTCCGGGGGGCGCTCCCGCCCGGAGGCTCCGGCCTGCGGCCGCATCTCCGGTTGGGCCCGGCGCGCGCTGCGCGCGCGCGGTGGCGCCCAATACGGCCGCCGCTGGAGAGGGCGTCGAGGGCGTGCCATTTGCCGGGAGGCCGTTTGCCGGCAGGTCTGCCATGCAAACAGGCCATGTTGATGGTGCGTCACGATTCGCCGGCCGCCTCAAGGACGCGCTGCGCGCGCCGGCCCTGCCGGTCTGCGATCCTTGACCCGGCCGGCGAATCGCGGGGCCGGGATGCGGGCGTTACTCGGCCGCTTCGGGAAGTTCGAAGCCCCGGGCGAGCATGTCCACTGGCCTGATCGGGTACTCGCCGGAGAAGCAGGCGTCGCAATATTGCGGGCGCGCCCCGTCGCGCCCCCGGGCCTCGCCCACCGCGCGGTAGAGCCCGTCGAGAGACACGAAGCGCAGGGAGGCCACGCCGAGATGTCGGCGCATCTCGTCCTCGGACATGGTCGCGGCCAGCAGCTTCTCCCGCTCGGGCGTATCGACCCCGTAGAAGCAGGGCCAGGCGGTGGGGGGCGAGGCGATGCGGAAGTGGACTTCTGCCGCGCCCGCGTCGAGGATCATCTCCTTGATCTTCCGCGAGGTCGTGCCGCGCACCACGCTGTCGTCCACGAGGAC
>CAZUVG010000285.1:0-4589 GCA_964623765.1 uncultured Roseicyclus sp. | reverse complement strand
ATGAACAGGAAAAACCCGCCTGACGCCATCCTTCGCGAGGTCTACGAACGCACCGGCGGCAAGCCCTTCGAGAACATCGACGACGTCATCTCTCAGGACGAGCTCGACGAGATCTCGAACCGCTACAAGCGCGTGGCAGGCTTCCACCAGCAGCAGCTGGCCGCGGCGGAGTGAACATGGCACGGCCGAAGCCCAAGCTCGATCTGCCCGGGGCGATCGTCCCGCCGCTCACGCCCTTCACCGATGATCTCCGCGTCGACTACGACCGTCTCGCGGGGATCGTGGACTACGTGGTGGAGGATTGCGGCGCGGCGATGGTCGTGGCGGCGGGTGTCGAGGCGCAGGAATACCAGTACCTCCACTTCGACGAACGCAAGGAACTCATGGCCCGGACGATCGAGATGGTCGGCAGCCGGGCGCCCGTCGTGGCCGGCATATCGCACCCGTCCTTCCGCGTTGCCGTGGAGCTGGCGCAGTTTGCCGAGGCCCGGGGCGCCGCGGCCGTCCAGCTACTCGCGCCCAACCGGCCCACGGGCGGCGCGGCGAAACTGTCCGAGCATGTCGCCTACTACGAGGCCGTGCTCCGGGAGACCGGGCTGCCGATGATGCTCTACCTCAACGCGGGTCCGGGGGCCGACATGCCGGTGCCCGCGACGGTGGAACTCGCAAGCCTTGACGGGATCGAATACGTCAAGGAAAGCTCCCGCGACCTCGCGCGTGTCTCCCGCCTCGTGGAAGAGATCGAGCACGCGGGCCATGCGCATTACTTCACGACGATGCAGATGTATCTCGCCACGCTGTCGCTGGGCGGTTCGGGCGTCACGCTGCCCGCACCGGCGGCATTCATCGCGCGCAAGCTGACGGAGGCCTTCGTCGCGGGCGATATCGCCGAGGCGCAACGACTGCAGCGGCAGTTCGCGGTCTGGCCGGCGCGCTGGATGCCCTTCGGTCTCGCCGCGGTGATGAAGGCTGCCTCGAGCTGGCTGGGCGTGCCGGCGGGCGGTCCCTATCCGCCCTACGAGCCGGTGAGCGGGGAGGCGCTGGAGAGGTTGCACGCCTATCTCGAGACGACGGATCTCGAGAAGAAGACGAACCAGAACACGAAACGGGAGGGAATGGATGCTGACGGTCACGCGGTTGTCGGTCACTGAGGCGAAGGTCCTCATCGAGGGCGCCACGAAGAAATCCGACGAGATGGGTATCCCCATGTGCATCGCGGTCTGCGACGAGTCGGGGCATCTGGTCACGTTCGACCGGATGGACGGCGGCAAGGTATCGTCGATCTCGATCGCGGTGGACAAGGCCTTCACGGCGGCCGTGGCGCGCAAGCCCACGCATGTCTACAACGAGCTCTGCCAGTCCGGGAAGCCGACCTTCGGCATCCACGTCACGAACGAGGGCCATTTCTGCATCATCGGCGGCGGCTACCCGGTGACGGTGGACGGCGAGATCGTGGGCGGGATCGGGATCAGCTCTGGCACGGCCACCGAGGACATGGAGGTCGCCGAGGCCGCCATCGCCCATTTCCACGAGAAGACGGGCCTCAAGCCATGATCGGCGGAACCATCCTCTTTTCCGAGATGCGGCCCGACCCGTCGTGGGAGGACCGTTTCAACGCATGGTATCACGAGGACCACATCCCGGCGCGGATGGTCCTCGACGGCTGGGAGGGGGCGCAGCGCTACAGGTCGGCCGACGACGGCGACTACCTCGTCGTCTACGACCTCGCCTCGTCCGATCCCCTGAAGACCCCGGAATACGAAAAGCTCAAGACCGACCCCTCGGACGAGACCAAGTGGATGCTGTCCAACGTCTCGAACTTCACTCGCTACATCGGGACGGAGCTTGGCCATCACGGCGACATCGATGCGGCCATCACCGCGCCGCTGATCTTCGCGACCCGCTTCGTCGTGCCCGAGGAGGACATGGCGGAGTTCGATGAATGGATGGTCGAGGACCACGTGCCGCTCCTGATGCAGAGCGAGCACTGGCTGGGCGTGCGCCGCTTCGCGCTGCCCGTCGCGGAACCGGTGAGGCATACCCGGCTCGCGATCCACTACCTCGGCTCGCGCGACGCGCTGTCCTCTCCCGAGCGGGAGGCCGCGCGCTCGACCCAGTTCCGCGAGCGGATGACCCGGCACGAGTGGTTCGGGCAGGGGCTCTACCGGCTTTTCGAGGCATTCGGCGGGCGTTATCTTCCGGCGGATCGCGCTGCCTGATCGGCGGCCGCCCGCGATCCTGTCCGCCGAGACGTCGATCCGCGCAATGATAAATGCCGTGTTTGACGGCTTCGATATATCGTGCGTATGATTATCGGCGTGACGCTCGCACAGGAGGCTCGCGGTGGAGCTACGACATCTTCGCTACTTCGTGGCCGTGGCCGAGGAAGAGCACATCACCCGTGCCGCCGCGCGACTGGGCATGAAACAGCCCCCGCTCAGCCAGCAGATCCGGCAGCTCGAGGAGGAGATCGGCGTCGACCTCTTCGACCGGCGCCCCAAGCGCATCGCGCTGAACGCGGCGGGCAAGGTGTTCCTGTCGGACGCGCGGCGCATCCTCGCGTCCGCCGCGGACGCGGTGGAGCGGGTGCGGAAGTTCGACCTCGGACAGGAGGGGACGCTGCTCATCGGGATGACGAGTTCCGCGTCCGTGCACCCGACCTGCATCTCCATCATCCAGGAGTTCCGGGCGTCGCAGCCGCTGGTCTCGATCCAGATCGAGGAAGGGGCGAACCACGACCTGCTGATGCTGCTGGAGGAGGAGCGGCTGGATTTCGCCTTCGTCCGTTCCGGCGTTGGCCGCTATCCGCTCCTGGAAACCTGCACGCTGACGCTCGAGCCCATGGTGGTCGCGATCCCGGGCAGCCACCCGCTGGCCCGCCCGGGCACGGGAAGCCTGTCGCTGGCCGACCTCGCCGGGGCGGACTGGGTCACCTACCGGCAGAGCAACGGTTCGGGCATTCACGAGATCCTGATGGCTGCCTGCGCCGCGGCCGGCTTCAAGCCCCGCATCACGGGAACGACGGAGCGTGTCATGTCGGCCATCAACATGGTTGCGGCCGGTTTCGGGATCACGGTCGTGCCGAAGACGGCGGAGAGCTTCCGGCTGCCCAACGTGGTCTACCGCGATCTCGCCGAGTCGGAGGGCGTGGCGGTTCCTCTCAACGTCTCCTTCCATCGCCACCGCACGAGCGTCACCCGTAAGCGGTTCCTCGGCGTCTGCGAGGAGAAGGCGGCCGGTTTCGCACAGGACGCCGCGGCGCACGCTGGCTGAGCCGCCGGACCGGGATCAGAGTGTCGTGGCAGCCGCCTGTCGCTGCGCATCGATCATCGCGGCGCGGCGCACGAAGGTCCGGGCGCGTTCGGGATCGGCGGCGATGGCGCGCAACTCCCTGAAACTCGCCTGCCGGGCGGCCTCGTCGCGGCTCTCCAGCCGCTTCTTGTTCTCGATGCTCTGGCGCTGGACGAACTCCGTCGCGATGGTGCGCCGCTGCTTGTCGTAGAGGTCGAGCAGCCGGTCGCTTTCGCCGTGGCAGACGCGGGCAAGCTTCTCGGCGAGGTTGCAGCCGTCCTGGATACCGCCGTTAAGGCCCATGCCGCCGATCGGGTTGTTGGCGTGCGAGGCATCGCCCGCGAGCAGGATGCGCCCCTTGCGAAAGGTCTCGGCCACGCGCTGGTGAACGGAATAGAGCTTCCGGTGGACGATCTCGTAGGGGTCGGGCTTGGGGAAGAACTTCTGCATCTTGGCCTGCACGGCTGCCTCCGACAGAAGCTCCTCCGCGCCCTTCTCGGGATCGACAGGGAGCACGATCCGCCAGAGCCCCGGCGGTCCGTTATGCGCGACCTTGAAGCAGTTGGCCCATTCGTCGGGGTCGGAGAAGTAGTTGCGGTAGGAAAAGCCGCGCTTCGCCTCGAAGTCGAAGGGCGTCGTCAGCACCATGAACTGCTCGGGGAAGGTGAAGCCGCGGAACTCGATTCCCGCGGCCTTGCGCACGGTGCTGCGACCCCCGTCGGCGGCGACGAGCCACGAGGTGCGGTGACGCTCCTCCGCCCCCTCGGCGGTCCGCACCGTGACATCCACCCCGTCGGCATCCTGCGAGAACCCCGTGACCTCGGCGCCCATGCGGACGGTGGCGCACGGCTCGTCGGCCAGCCGCGAGAGCGCGATGCGAGAGATCTTGAACTGCTCGCACTGGACGACGTAGGGGAACGCCGTGTCCCCGGCGATGACGGCATGGTCGAATTCGGCGACCATTTCACCCGAGACCCGGTCCCAGTGCTGGAAGGTGGGACAGACGAGGCCCGCGGCACGGACGTCCTCCTCCATGCCGTACTCCGCCAGGAGTTCCAGGGTGGCGGGATGGGTCGTGGCGGCGCGCGGGTCGTCGGGCAGCTCCGCGTGCCGCTCGAAGACCGTGACCGGCACGCCTGCGCGCGCGAGACCGAGCGCGGTGATGAGACCCACGGGCCCGCCGCCCGCGATGGTCACTGTGTCCTTGGTCATGGTGCTCCATCCCCTCTCGCTGTCCGTCCGGCCCGGGGCAGGGTCTTCAGGCGAACTCCTGCACGATCCCGCTTCGGGCGACGCGG
>CAZUVG010000284.1:0-4592 GCA_964623765.1 uncultured Roseicyclus sp. | reverse complement strand
CTCGATCACCTCGCCGCGATCAACCCGCGGCTCAGGTGTCTCTGCCGCACGACGCGGGGCTTCCTGCTGCTGCCGGTCGATGCGGCGAAGGCTCTGGCCGCAGTCCTGCGGGGGGAGCGAGGTCTCGGCCGCGCCGACGCCATCTCGCGCCTTGCTGGACGGGGTGCGCGGCTGCGCGACCGCGCCGAGGCGATGGTGCGCCCGCGCGCCATCGACCGCTGCCTGTCCTGGGGCCTCACGCGGCTGATCGCCCGGCACCGGCCGGCGCTCTACGTGAACGTGGGCCACGCCAGCCTCGATCGCAGCGTCCTCTCGCCCTTCGCCGCGGCGGGTGTGCAGGTTGTCGCGATGATCCACGACCTGATCCCCGTCACCCATCCCGGGCTCGGGCCGCCCGGTCAGGCGATGCGCTTCGCGGAGAAGCTGGCGTCCGTGGCGGACCATGCCGCGCAGGTAATCGTCGTCTCGCAGGACACCAGAAGGCAACTCGAGGTGCACTGGAGCGCACGCGGGAACCATCCGCCCATCGTCGCCGCGCATATCGGCATCCCCCGGCTTCCGGTCGTCGATGCCGGCGAGCACGAGCCCGGACGCTTCCTGATGATCGGCACGCTCGAGCCACGGAAGAATCAGGTCACGATCCTGAGCGCCTGGTCTCTTCTGGCGGAGCGACTGGCGCCGGGGAAGATGCCGACGCTCCACATCGTCGGCAACGCGGGCTGGCGCGGCGAGGAGGTCCTGCGCGAGATCGAGGACCACCCGCTGTTCGGCCTTGCGATCTTCCGTCACGACGGCGCCCATGACGCCGCGCTCGCCGCGCACATGGCCAAGGCGGACGCGCTGCTCTATCCCTCGCGTGCCGAGGGCTTCGGCCTGCCGCCATGGGAGGCGCTCGACCACGGGGTGCTGCCGATCTGTGCCGACCTGCCCGTGCTGCGCGAACTGCTCGGGATACACGCCGTTTACGTGGATGCAACCGACGCGTATTCTTGGGCGGCAACGATTGAACAACGAATGTCGGGCAAGATCGGGGGACCCGGTCGCGCGGGGCCGGAAAGGCCCTCATGGGACGATCACTTCAAGGTGGTCTCGGCGGCGCTGTCGGCGCGGTAGACGGTCCCGAATGGACCTGCCGGGCCGGGATCGGGCAGAAGGGCCGTGGATGAAGGCGGTTGAGCGTTACGCGCTGCGACTGGAGCGAAAAGGGTATCTTTTCCGCGCGTGGCGGAGGGGACGCGCGCTTGCGACGGTTGCCGACCGCACCGAAGCGATCCTTTCCTCCGACGTGCTCTGCTTCGTCGCGCTCCGGAACGAGCGGCCACGCCTGCCCTTCTTCCTGAGCTACTACCGCGACCGCGGGATCGGCCATTTTCTCTTCGTCGACAATGACAGCGACGACGGCACGCGCGACTATCTCGCCACGCAGCCGGACTGCTCCGTCTGGACGACGCCAGGCAGCTACAGGCGCTCCCGCTTCGGCATCGACTGGATGAACCGCCTGCTGCGCCGCCATGGCGCTGGTCACTGGTGCCTCACGGTCGATGCGGACGAGTTCCTCGTCTACCCGTTCTCGGACACGCGGCCCCTGCCCGCGCTGTGCGACTGGCTCGACGCCTCCTCGATCAAGAGTTTCGGGGCCATGGTCCTCGACATGTATCCCAAGGGGCCGATCACCGCGCATCCCTGCGCCGAGGGGCAGGATCCGTTCGAGATCGCCTGCTGGTTCGACCCCGGCAATTACGTGATCGAGCGCAACTGGACCTACGGCAACCTCTGGATCCAGGGCGGGCCGCGGGCGCGGGCCTTCTTCGCCGATGATCCCGCGCGGGCGCCGGCGCTGAACAAGGTGCCGCTCGTGCGTTGGCAGAAGGGGTTCGCTTACGCCAGTTCAACCCACATGCTGTTGCCGCGGGGGCTGAACCTCGTCTTCGACGAATGGGGCGGGGAGAAGGCCTCGGGCGTGCTCCTGCACGCGAAGTTCCTCGCGAGTTTCGCCGACAAGGCCGCGGAGGAGTTGGAGCGGCGGCAGCACTACGCGGGCAGCGCGGAATACGAGGCCTATCACGCGGGCCTGTCGAAGAACCCCGACCTCTGGACCCGCTGGTCGGAGCGTTACATCAACTGGCGCCAGCTCGAGATCCTCGGCCTCATGTCCAAGGGCAACTGGGCATGAGTTCGCTGGGCTTCGTCATGCTCTGCCACACCGCGCTCCACCGTGCGGCGCAGGTGGCGCGCCACTGGGCCGAAAGCGCCTGCCCGGTCGTGATCCACGTGGATCGCGCCGTGCCCCGCGACCGGTTCCACGAGTTCCGCCGCTCGCTTGCCGATCTGGACAACGTGCGCTTCTGCCGCCGGCATCGCTGCGACTGGGGCACGTGGTCGCTCGTCGCGGCGAGCCAGTCGGGCGCGGAGATGCTGCTCGAGGCCTTTCCCGAGGTGCGGCATGTCTATCTTGCCTCGGGATCCTGCCTTCCGCTTCGCCCCGTGGACGACCTTCGCGGCTACCTGTCGAAGCGGCCGAAGACGGATTTCATCGAGAGCGTCACGATCCGCGACGTGGACTGGACGGCAGGCGGTCTGAGCGGGGAGCGCTTCGAGTACCGCTTCCCCTGGTCGTGGAAGAAGCAACGGTTCCTTTTCGACCGTTACGTGGAAGTTCAGCGCACGCTCCGCCTGCGGCGGCAACTCCCCGAGGGGATCGTCCCGCATCTCAGCAGCCAGTGGTGGTGCCTGACGCGCCAGACGCTGACCGCGATTCTCGAGGATCCGCGCCGGCAGGAGCTGGAGCGCTACTTCCGGCTCGTCTGGATCCCGGACGAGAGCTATTACCAGACGCTCGTGCGTAACTACGGCCGCCGGGTCGAGAGCCGGTCGCTCACGCTCTCGAAGTTCGATTTCCAGGGCAAGCCGCATGTCTTCTACGACGACCACCTGCACCTTTTGAAGCGCTCGGACTGCTTCGTTGTGCGCAAGGTCTGGCCTAAGGCCAGTCGTCTCTACCGGACCTTCCTGAGCCCCGACCACAGTGGCGACCGGATGGCGGAACCTGCGCCCGGCAAGATCGACCGCGTCTTCACCCGCGCGCTGGAGCGGCGGACGCGGGGGCGGCCCGGGCTCTACATGCACAGCCGCTTTCCCAATCCGGGGTGGGAGAACGGGATCACGGCCGCGCCCTATTCCGTCTTCCAAGGGTTCAACGACCTGTTCGAGGACTTCGAGACCTGGCTCGCGCGTCGTCTCGGCACCACGGTCCACGGCAACCTCTATGCCCCGCGCCGCGTGCGGTTCTCGGGTGGCGTGGATGTGTTCGCCGGTGCGCTTTCCGCCTCGGCAAAGCTCAGGGACTACAACCCCGAGGCGTTCCTCACCAACCTGATCTGGAACGCCCGCGGCGAGCGTCAGGTCTTCATGTTCGGCCCGCAGGACAACCAGCGCCCCGGCGCCTTCATGGCCAACGACGCCAACGCGCAGATCTCCGTCATCACGGGCGCCTGGGCCGTGCGGCTCTTCGGCCTGAACCGCAACTTCGCCGCGATCCGGGAGGAGGCCGCACGCCTGCAGAAGCGGGAGGCGGAGTTCGTCGGGACGCTGCGCGATCGGAGTCGCCGCGCCGACATGCGCATCTGGACGCTGGCCGAGTTCGTGGAGGAACCGATGGAAAAGATCCAGTCGATCATCGACGCGATGGAGGGTGCGCCGATCCAGCGGCTGACCGAGGCGCCGCGCATGGTGGACCTGAACGGCTTCCCGCAGTTCCTGCAAACGCTCCGCAACCAGGGCATGAATCCCTTCCTCGTCGGCGACTTCCCGCAGGAGGGCTACGGCACACCGGCAAAGCCGGACGACGCCGGCCGCCCCTATCTCGTGCGCTAGGCCGTGACGCGCCGCTTCGACGCCTTCGTGCTCTTCGCCGAGATGCGGACGGGCTCGAACCATCTGGAGGAGAGCCTGAACACGCTTTCGGACGTCACCTGCCACGGGGAGATCTTCAACCCCGTCTTCATCGGAAGGAAGGACCGGTTCGAGCTGATGGGTTACGACATGGTCCGTCGGGAGCGGGAGCCGCTGGGTCTTCTGGCGGCCATGATCGAGCGGACCGAGGGCCTCGCCGGGTTCCGTTTCTTCCACGACCATGACCCGCGCGTGCTCGATGCCGTCCTTCCCGATCCCCGCATCGCGAAGGCGATCCTGACGCGCGATCCGGTGGACGCCTATGTCAGCCGCAAGATAGCGGCCCAGACCGGACAGTGGCGGCTGACCGACCTGAGACATGCGCAAGCCGCGCGCATCCGCTTCGATGCGGCGGAGTTCGCGGCGATGCTGGCGGACTGGCAGCGGTTCCGCGACCGGCTGCGGCGCGATCTGCAACGCACGGGACAGGCGGCCTTCGAGATCCGCTACGAGGACATCAACGACGTCGACGTTCTGAACGGCCTCGCGGCTTTCCTCGGATCAGCGGGCAGGCTTGCCGCACCGTCGAGGAAACTCAAGCGGCAGAACCCGCAGCCGCTGTCGGAGAAGGTCGAGAACCCTGCCGAGATGGAGGCCGCCCTCGCCCGGCTCGGGCTGGCGGCGCGCGGCGACCGGCTGAC
>CAZUVG010000283.1:0-4618 GCA_964623765.1 uncultured Roseicyclus sp. | reverse complement strand
AAAGCTTCGTCGCCATGACCGCGCCGATGTAGAAGATGATCGACATCAGCAGGAAGACCGAGCCCATGCCCGGCAGCGCGGTCAGGAGCCCCTCCACCACGCGGCGGAGCGACGGGACGACCGAGACAATCCGCAACACCCGCAGGATGCGGAGCGCGCGGAGAACCGACAGCCCCTGCGCCGCGGGCACCAGCGCGATACCCACGATGATGAAGTCGAAAAGGTTCCAGCCCGAGCGGAAGAAGCGAGGGCCGAGGGCGACGAGCTTCAGCACGATCTCGATGACGAAGATCGTGAGGCATGCCCGGTCGAGCGCAAGGATCAGCGGCCCGGCGGCAGCCATCAGCGTGTCCGACGTCTCCATGCCGAGGATGATCGCGTTGAACACGATCACGCCGATGATCGTGTAACGGACCTGCGGCCGGTCGAGCCACTCGGCAAGGCGGGCGCGGAATCCCGTGGGTTCTGCGGGCGTGTCGGTCATGCTGTCCCCCGGATCGTCACGCGCCGATATGGGGAAGCGCGAAGCACGCGGCAAGTTCCACGTGCGGCGACCAGCGAAACTGGTCCACCGGCTGCACCCATTCGACGCGGTATCCGGCGCCCGTGAGCATGGCGGCGTCACGCGCGAAGGTGACCGGGTTGCAGGAGACAGCGGCGATCCGCGGCACCCGCGCCTTGGCCAGCGCGCGGGTCTGCGCCTCGGCACCCGCGCGGGGCGGGTCGATCACCACGGCGTCGAAGCCTGAAAGCTCGTCCGGCAGGAGCGGCCGGCGGAAGAGGTCGCGCGCCTCGCCGGTGACCGCCTTCAGCCCCGGCGCGTGGCGGGCGGCGCGGCCGAGCGCGTCGAGGAGGTTCCGGTCGCCCTCCACCGCATGAACGGCAGCGCTGCGGGCGAGCGGCAGCGCGAAGGTGCCGCAGCCCGAGAAGAGATCTGCCACGCGGCCCGCCTCGCCCACCGCCTCGCGCACGGCACGCAGAAGCGCGCCCTCCCCCTCGGGGGTGGCCTGCAGGAAGGCGCCGGGCGGAGGCGCGACGGCGATACCGTCGAAATCCACCTCCGGCACGCGGTCGGCGAAGACAGGCTCCTCGTCCCAGGCGAGGCGGACGAATTGCCCCGCGAAGCGCGGCAGCGTTTCTCGAAGCGGCCCGTCCAGCGGCTTGCCCCCCGTCACGCGCAGATCGACGCCCGCATGCGTCAGCGTAAGCTGGAAGCCGAGTGTCGCACTGCGGGAGGCGCCGAGGCGCGCGATCTCGCCCAGTGCCGGAAGCGTCGCGAACAGCTCCGGCGCGAGGACATGGCATTCCGCGATCGGCACGATCGTGTCCGACCGCCGCGCATGGAATCCGACGAGCGCGCCCTTCTTCGTCCGCCGCCCGGCAAGCGTCGCCCGCCTGCGCGAGCGCGGCGGCGACGTCGCGATCTCCCGCATGGGCACCTCCAGTCCGTGGGCAGAAAGCGCCGCCCCGATGACCTCCGTCTTCCAGCGCGACACGAAGGCGTCGGAGGCGTGCATCAGGGCGCAGCCCCCGCAGCTTCGGAAATGGGCGCATGGCGCCAAGACCCGTTCGGGCGAAGGTCGCAGGATACGCGGGGTTTCGATCCGGTCGCCGTCGGTCTCGCCGGCCACGACCTCGCCGGGAAGGGTCAGCGGAACGTATATGGTCGCGCCGTCAGGCCCGGCGCCGATCCCGTCGCCGCGATGGCCGAGCCGGTCGATGGTCAGGTCCGGCATGGCTCAGGCCGTCGAAACGGCCGGGCTGAAGGCATGGCCTTCCGGGCTCAGGATCGTGCACTCGCGCAGGCCGTGCGGCTTGTCACTGGCGGGTTCCAGCACGACGTGACCCGCCGCCGCCGCGCGGAGCGCCGCCGCGTCGGGGTCGATGCCGAAGAGGTAGAACTGGACACCCGCCCCGCGCGGCGGCGTCTCTGGGAGGAGGCCCGCGAGCGGGTGCGAACCGTAGGCTCCATCGCCGTGAAGCTGGAAGACGGAAACCCCGTGGCGCACGATGGCGAAGTCGCGGCCCAGGCGGTGGATGGACAGGCCGAAGACATCCGCGAGGAACCCGGCCAGTGCGGGCACGTCCCGGCTCAGGACGTTGACGCCGAGACCCGACAGGCTGCGTCCGAAGACCTCGGCGGAGACGGTCTCGTAGTCCATGGCGGCACCCTCCCGATCAGGTCAGCGATGCTGACATGAAAAGGTCGCGCGGACCAGATCATTCCGCCGCCTGCGCCTGGATGAACCCTCCCGACTGGCGGCTCCAGTAGCGCGCGTAGAGCCCGTCCTTCGCCAGAAGGTCGTCGTGGGACCCGTCCTCCACGATTCGGCCCGCGTCCAGAACGACGATCCGGTCCATGGAAGCGAGCGTCGACAGCCGGTGCGCGATGGCAATGACGGTCTTGCCCTCCATCACGTCGGACAGCGTCTGCTGGATCGCCGCCTCGACCTCGGAGTCGAGCGCGCTCGTGGCCTCGTCCAGCACCAGCACCGGGGCGTCCTTGAGGAAGGCGCGGGCGAGCGCGATGCGCTGCCGCTGCCCGCCGGACAGCTTCACGCCCCGCTCGCCCAGATGCGCTTCGTAGCCCTCGCGGCCCCGGTGGTCCTTCAGCGACAGGATGAAGTCGTGCGCCTCGGCCCTCCGCGCGGCGGCGAAGACCTCCCCGTCGCTGGCGTCGGGGCGACCGTAGCGGATGTTCTCCATCGCCGAGCGGTTGAACATCGCGGTCTCCTGCGTGACCATCGCGACCTGGTGGCGGAGGCTGTCCTGCGTCACCTCGCGGATGTCCGTCCCGTCGAGCGTTATCCGGCCCTCCTCGGTGTCGTAGAGACGCAGGAGCAGCGCCACGAGCGTCGACTTTCCCGCGCCCGAGGCGCCCACGATCCCGAGCTTCTGGCCGGGCTCGATCACGAGGTCAATGTCCTCGACCCCGCCCACCTCCCGGCCGTAGGCGAAGCTTACCCGCTCGAAGGCGATGCGGCCATCGACCCGCGGCAAGGTCATGGCGCCGGGCGTGTCGGTCAGGGCGTGCGGTGGCGTCAGCGTGCGCATCCCGTCCTCGACCTCGCCCACGTTTGCATAGACCGCCATCAGCGTGAAGCTGACCCAGCCCGTCATCTGCGCGATCCGCATGGCGATGGCGCCCGTGGCCGCGATCTCGCCGGGCGTCGCCTGTCCGTTCTGCCACAGAAGGATCGAGCCGAGCACGAGCGCCACCGGCAGGATGCCCGCCGTCGCCATCAACGCGAAGCGAAACCCGGTCGAAAGGTAACCGAAGGCGAGCGCCGACTGGCGGTAGCCCTGCAGCGCGTCGATGGCGGCCTCGTCCTCGTGGTCGGTATGGCCGAACAGCTTCACCGTCTTGATATTGGTGATCGTGTCCACGATCTGCCCCGTCACGTTCGCCCGTGCCGCCGCCCGCGCCTTGGACCGCAGGCGGATGCGCGGCAGGAACCACGAGATCATCACCCCGTAGGCCGCGAGCCAGCCCGCGAGAGCAAGGCCGATCCGCCAGTCGATCGCGGACAGCATGGCCAGCGCCCCGATCAGCGTCGCGACCGCGAAGGCGCCGGCGTTGATAACCTCCGTCACCACGTTCACGAGGGCGGTGGCGGCCTGCATCTGCTTCTGCGCGATGCGGCCGGCGAAGTCGTTGTCGAAGAAGGTCACCGAGTGGCCGAGGGACCAGCGATGCAGCCGGCTCTGGATCAGCGGCTGCAGGTTCGGGGGCAGGACGATGCCGTTGAAGGCCGCCGAGGCACCGAAGAAGACGGGCCTGAGCGCGAGGT
Source organism: uncultured Roseicyclus sp. (assembly GCA_964623765.1). Classification (GTDB taxonomy): domain Bacteria; phylum Pseudomonadota; class Alphaproteobacteria; order Rhodobacterales; family Rhodobacteraceae; genus Roseibacterium. The sequence goes on along the minus strand of CAZUVG010000283.1, from coordinate 827 downwards.
AGAAGACGACGTAGAAGGCGAGGAGGAAGGCGTTCTCGGCGAAATAGCCCTCCGTCCCCGACACGGTCGAATCGACCAGCCGCCCCAGCAGCCACGCCGCTCCCACCTCCATCGCGCCGGCGAAGGCCGACAGGACGCTGGCGAACAGGATTACCGGCCATGCGCCCCCGAGACACCAGCGGATGAACGGTCCGAGCCGGTCGGGCGGCGGGCCGTCGGCGGGCTGGAACCCGTCGATCAGGCCGCCCAGCCGGTGCAGGAGGTTGCGGATCGCCTCGGTCATTCCGCCGCCTCCGTCGCGGACTCGCGCGGGTCCGTCCCGATGAAGCCGCCCGACTGCCGCGCCCAGAACCCGGCATACAGCCCACCCTTCGCGAGGAGATCGGCGTGGCTGCCATCCTCGGCGATTCGGCCGTCGTCGAGGACGAGGATCCTGTCCATGTGCGCGATGGTGGAAAGGCGGTGGGCGATGGCGATGACCGTCTTGCCCTCCATCACGCCGTAAAGCGTCTCCTGGATCGCGGCCTCCACCTCGCTGTCGAGCGCGCTCGTCGCCTCGTCGAGGACAAGGATCGGCGCGTCCTTCAGGATGACGCGGGCGAGCGTGATGCGCTGACGCTGGCCGCCCGACAGTTTCACCCCCCGCTCGCCGACATGGGCGTCGTAGCCGGTGCGGCCTTGCGGATCGGAGAGATCGAGGATGAAGTCGTGCGCCTCGGCACGCTGCGCGGCGGCGATCATCTCCTCCTCGGAGGCGTCCGGACGGCCGTAGAGAATGTTGTCGCGCACGGAACGGTGCAGGAGCGCGCTGTCCTGCTGCACCATGC
>CAZUVG010000282.1:0-4622 GCA_964623765.1 uncultured Roseicyclus sp. | reverse complement strand
CATGCCCTTCTCGTGATCGACGTACAGTACGACTTCTGCCCGGACGGCGCGCTGGCCGTTCCCGGCGGGGACGAGATCGTGCCCGGCATCAACGCGCTGATGGACGAGTTCCCGGCCGTGATCCTGACGCAGGACTGGCACCCCGAAGGACATTCGAGCTTCGCCAGCCAGCACGAGGGCCATTCGCCGATGGAGATGATCGAGATGCCCTACGGGCCGCAAGTGCTCTGGCCGGATCACTGCATCCAGGGCAGCCGGGGGGCGGAGTTCCACGACGGGCTGAACGTGAACCGCGCCGACCTGATCGTGCGCAAGGGGTTCCGGCACGCGGTCGACAGCTACTCCGCCTTCTTCGAGAACGACCACGTGACCCCCACGGGGCTCGAAGGCTACCTCCGCTCGCGGGGCATCTCGAAGCTGACGCTCGCGGGCCTTGCCACGGATTTCTGCGTGAACTTCTCCGCTGTGGATGCCGCGAAGCTGGGCTTCGAGACCGAGGTGCGCGAGGACCTGACGCGGGCCATCGACCTCGACGGCTCGCTCGCCGCGGCACGGGACGGGATGCGGTCGGTCGGGGTGACGATCGCCTGAAGCTCTAGAAGACGGCGTGCTCGCGCAGATCGACGTCCGCCTCGCCCGCGACGAGACGGCGGTAATGGTCGGCCAGCGTCTCGGCCCCGTATTCGGGCGTCGCGTCGGCGTCGTAGCGCCCCGTCTCCGCGTCCCAGACCAGCATCGATTCGGTCGCGTAGTAGCGCCCCGTGCGCGCGAACTCCGCACGGTCGGCCCACTTGCCGCTGACCCGGCCGAAAAGCGCGCTGACCCCCACGATCCCGTCCATCATGGCGACGGGCACATGGCGGAACTTCGGCTCCATGCCGAGTGCAGCAAAGAGTGCCTCGCCCTGCTGGCGGGGCGTCAGCGCGGGGCCCGGGCCGCCGACGGGCAGGATGCGGTTCTGCTTCGCCGGATCGGTCAGGCATTCGGCCATGAACCGCCCGAGATCGTCGTCGGAGATCGGCTTGCAGGCGGTGAGCGCACCGTCGCCGAACAGCAGGAACGGCTTGCCCGCGCGCAGGCGGGCGAGCTGACCCGAGAGCGACTTGAAGAAGGCGGTGGGACGCACGATGGACCACGCGAGGCCCGACGCCTGAAGCTCGTCCTCGAAGGCGAGCTTGGCACGCTGGAACTCCAGCAGCGGCTTCTGCACGCAGATCGCGGAGAGAAGGACGAAGCGTCCGATCCCGGCCTCCTTCGCGGCGGAGAGCGCCCCGCTCTGCGCGCGGTGGTCGATGGCCCATGCGTCGGCGGGCGCGCCGCTGCGCGAGGCGAGGCAGGAGACGACGGCATCGAAACTGCCCTCGCCCATCAGGGCCCGAAGGGCGTCACCGTCGGTGACGTCGGCTTCGCGAAGCACGACCGCCTTCGGCAGGCGCGCGGCGCCCGCGTTCCGCACGACGCAGGTGACATCATGGCCCGCCGCGACGAGGCCGCGTGCCGTGCCCCGCCCGGCCGTGCCCGTGCCGCCGAGAAGCAGGACGCGCACGGGCTGCGACGGCGCTCTCTCGTCTCTCATGGCGGTCTCCCAAGTGTTGCATCTGCCAGACTGCACGCAACCAGCGCGCGTGTCACGGTGTCAGGACCCCGCGAGCTCTCCCTGCCAGAGCCGGATACGCAGACCGCCATGTGCCACGTGACGAGAAGGATCCAGCGGCAGGCCTGTCGCCCGCGCCAGCCCGTCGTCGGAGGTGACGATGCCCAAGCGCCAGCCGCCGAACCGCTCCGCCAGGACCTGGCCGAGCGTGGCGTAGAGCGCGAAGAGCGGCTTGCGGTTGCCGATCCGCGCGCCGTAGGGCGGGTTGACGAGGACGAGACCCGGCGGCCCCTCGGGCGGGACGAGATCGCTCAGCGCCTGCCGTCCGAAACGGCACCATTCCGCGACCCCCGCCCGCTCGGCATTTCCGGTGGCGCCCCGGATCGCCCCCGCATCCCGGTCGTATCCGAAGAAGCGGATTTCGGGCTCGATCCGACGGGGCGACGGCATGTCCGGCCGCGCGCCATTCTTCATCGCCTCGAACGCGAAGGTGCGGTCCCGCCCCGGCAACAGCCCCGCCGCGATCTCCGCCGCCTCCAGCGGAATGGTCCCCGACCCGCACATCGGGTCCACCACCGTCCGCGACCCGTCGAAGCCCATCCGCCAAAGGAAGCCGGCCGCCAGCGTCTCGCGAAGCGGCGCCTTGCCGACGTGAAGCTTGTGCCCCCGTCGGTGGAGCGCCTCGCCCGTCGTGTCGAGCGACACGGTGCAGAGGTCGTCCTCTATGCGGACCTTGACCACGATCTCCGCCTCGTCCGCGACCGGGATTCCGGTCGCGCCGATCGCGCCCGCCACCCGCTGCCGGGCGGCCTTGTCGTGGTAGATCCTCGAGGCGCGGCAGACGGCCTCGACCTTCACCGGCACCTGCGGAGAAAACCAGTCGCCCCAGGCCACCTTGCGCGCCCGCTTGTCGAGCTGCGCGAGGTGCATCGCCCGGAACTCCGCCACCCGCCACAGCACCCGGACGGCTGTGCGCAGGACCATGTTGGCCCGCTTCGCCTCGGCCAGCCCGCCGTCGATCTCCACGCCGCCCTTCACCGCCCGGACGCCCGCGAAGCCCGCGGCCCGCGCCTCGGCCTCCAGCGCGTCCTCGAGCCCCGGCAACCCGACCAGAAAGACGACGCCCGGCGCCGTCACCGGGCCGGGCGCATCATCCGCCATCGGAAACCCTCAGTCCTTGGCCCGCTCGACGTAGGTCGCGTCCTCGGTATTCACCACGACGCGCGTTCCCACGCCGATATGCGGCGGCACCATGACCCGCACGCCGTTGTCGGCAACCGCGGGCTTGTAGGAGGAGGACGCCGTCTGGCCCTTCACCACCGGCTCGGTCTCCACCACCTCGACCGTGACCTTCTGCGGCACCTCCATCGCGATCGGGATCTCGTTGTGGATCGACAGGAAGCACATCATCCCGTCCTGCAGCCAGACCTTGGAATCGCCCACGACATCGGGCGAGGCCGTCACCTGCTCGAACGTCTCCGGCTCCATGAAGTGGAAGCCCTCGTCGTCCTCGTAGAGGAACTGGTAGGACTTTTCCTCCACGTGGGCGCGCTCGACGCTGTCGGTCGTCTTCCACCGCTCGCTGACCTTCACGCCGTCGGAGATGCGGCGCATGTCCACCTGGGTGACGGGTGTGCCCTTGCCGGGATGGAAGTTCTCGGCCTTCAGGATGACGTAGAGCTTCTCGTCGATGTCCACGACGTTGCCCTTGCGCAGCTGGGACGCGATCACCTTCATGGAATCCTCCAGACATTCGGTCGGCTTGAGGGGAAAACCCCCTCGCGTTAGAGGCAGCCGTTACCGCATCGCCGCCGCGAGGGCCAGAGATGACATGGTGGGACCGTGACACCCATGCCGACCGCCGCCCGATCCTGCTGGCGCGGAACCGGATCATGGCGGCGCTGAGGGAGCTGTTCCTCGACAACGGCTTCACCGAGGTCGACCCGGCCTGCCTCGTCGTTTCACCGGGCAACGAGGCACATCTGCACGCGCTGTCGACGCAGGTGACGGATGACGCCTTGCAGACCCGCAAGCGGTATCTCCACACCTCGCCCGAGTTCGCGATGAAGAAGCTGCTCGCGGCCGGGGAGGAGCGTATCTTCACCTTCTCCCGCGTCTGGCGCGACCGGGAGGGCGGGCCGCGGCACACGCCGGAATTCACCATGCTGGAATGGTATCGCGCGGACGAGGGCTACGAGAAGCTCATGGAGGACTGCGCCGCGATCCTGCTCGTCGCGGCCGAGGCCGCGGGCGTGGACACGTTCCGCCACGGGGAGGCGAGCTGCGGCGCACGGGGCGCGCCGCGCGTCACGACCGTCGCGGAGGAACTCGCCCGCCACGGCATCGACCTGATGGCGACGCTCCCCGGCGGCCGGTCCGACACCGCGACGTTGGCCGGGGCGCTCGAGGCGGCGGGCCTACGCCATGCCGCCGGCGACAGCTGGTCTGACCTGTTCTCCCGCGCGCTGACGGGCCTCGTCGAACCGGCGCTCGGGCCCGACCCGTTCATCCTCGACGCCTATCCCGCCCCCGAGGCCGCGCTTGCCCGCCGCAAGCCGGACGACCCGCGCCTTGCCGAGCGGTTCGAGCTCTTCGCCTGCGGGGTGGAACTGGCCAACGCCTTCGGGGAACTCACCGATCCCGGGGAACAGAGGGCGCGGTTCGAGGCGGACATGGACCTGAAGGAGCGGCTTTACGGGCACCGCCATCCGCTCGACGAGGACTTCCTCGCCGCACTCGCCCACATGCCGCCCGCGGCGGGCTGCGCGCTGGGCTTCGACCGGCTGGCGATGCTCGCCACCCACGCCCCGCGCGTGACCGACGTGATGTGGACCCCGCCCGCCTGAGGCTTGAACCGGCGCCGCCCGCTTGCTCTAACGCGGGTGCGAGGAGAGGAGCACCATGGTCGACATCGCCACGAGGGTCTACAATCACAAGTGGAAGATCGACCCGATCGTCCGCTCCCTGATCGATACCGATTTCTACAAGCTGCTGATGTGCCAGTCCGTGTTCCGCAACCGGCCGGACA
>CAZUVG010000281.1:0-4626 GCA_964623765.1 uncultured Roseicyclus sp. | reverse complement strand
GCGAGGTCATGGGCTGGGACCGCACCTTCCCCCGCGCCTTCCTCAAGGCGCAGCTGGGCGCGGGCACGAAGCTGCCCGAGGGGGGCACGGTCTTCGTCTCGATCCGCGACGGCGACAAGACGCCGATCCTGATCGAGACGGCCGAGATCCTGACCGGCCTCGGCTTCTCGATCCTGGCCACGAGGGGCACCGCGGCCTTCCTCGGCGAACACGGAATCGCGGCGGATGTCGTGAACAAGGCCTACGAGGGCGGGCGGACCATCGTCGACATCATCAAGGACGGCGGGGTGCAGCTGGTGCTCAACACCACCGAGGGCGTGCAGGCGGTGGAGGACTCGCGGTCCATGCGCGCGGTGACGCTCGCGGACAAGGTTCCCTATTTCACCACGCTCGCCGCGAGCCATGCCGCCGCGCAGGCCATGCGCGCGGCGCGGGAGGGGGAACTCGGGGTGCGCTCGCTGCAGGCGTGAGCGCAGGCATCGGCGATACATCGCGACGGGACCTGTCCGGCAGCCGGTATCGGAGCGGGCAACCCGCCCGTTCCTCTCCGGTTGCCCGGACCCTCCTCCCCCGCCTAAGCTTGCCTCAGTGGCCACCTGACAGGACCCGCCAAATGTTCGCCCGCTTCCTCACTGTCGCGCTCGCAGCGCTTCTCGCAGCGCCTCTGCAGGCCCAGGACGCTACCCTGCCCCCCTCCTTCGGCGTCTACAGCCTTGCCTCGGGATTCGAGCCAGCCGCGACCTGGGTGAGCCTGCTCGCCGGCGGCGAAACGCGCGCCGAGTTCACGGATCAGGCGAGCGGCGGCCCCTGCGCAGGCTATTTCGCCGAGCCGCCGGATTTCCGCGTGCATTTCGAGACCGGTGGCGACCTGCCGCTGTCCTTCTACGTCGAAAGCCAGGCCGACACGGTCCTGCTCGTCAACGCGCCTGACGGGACGTGGCACTGTAACGACGACACCTCGGGGCTCGACCCCGCCCTGACCTTCGCCGACCCGATGGGCGGGCAGTACGACATCTGGATCGGCACCTACACGGCCGGCGACGACTTCCCCTCGGCCCGCCTCTCGATCACCGAGGCCGAACCCTTCGCGGCGACCTTCGAGCGCGCCTTCTTCGGCGCCGACGACCGGGTCGAGGTCGACGCGACCGTCGCGCCCTGGAACATGATCGGCCTGCTGGAGCTTGCGCCCGGCGTCTGCACCGCCGTCCTGATCGGGCCGCAGACGGTCCTGACGGCAGCCCATTGCATCGCCAACGACGGCCGGGTGGACGCCCAGCCCGTCGAGTTCCTCGCAGGCTACGACCGCGGCACTTCGGTCGCGTCCTCCGGCATTGTGGGCTACCACGTGCCGCAGGGCTGGCTTCAGGGCGAGGCGGACGGGACGGACTTCGCCTTCGTCTATCTCGCGGACCCGATCGGCGACAGGATCGGCTGGATGGATGTCACGGGCCTCTCGGACGCCGAGATCGCGGCCTTCGAGGCGGGGCGCGGCCCCGACATCATGCAGGCGGGCTACAGCTACGACCGCGACGGCGTGATGACGGGCAATCTCGACTGCCCCTTCGTCGAACTCGGCGCCTCCAGCACGCTGGTGCACGAATGCGACACGCTGCAGGGGGATTCGGGCTCGCCCCTCTTCATCGAGGACGGCGGGCGCTACCGGATCGTCGGCATCGAAAGCTACACCGACGCCCAGCCGCGGGAGGACTACGACATCAACGTGGCGATGTACGCCGCCTCGATCATGGCGGAGATGCACGCGCTGGCAGACGCTCAGGCCCGGTTCGACAAGTGACGGGTCAGAGGACCCCGTCGTATATCTCCGCCAGCCGCTTGACGGCGACCTCGACCGGCATCTCCTCGCTCTCGCCCGACTTGCGGGAGGTGAGTTCAACCATGCCGTTCTTCAGCCCGCGCGGCCCCACCGTGATCCGCCAAGGCAGGCCGATCAGGTCCATCGTGGCGAACTTCGCACCCGCGCGCTCCTCCCGGTCATCGTAGAGCGGCTCGAGTCCCTTCGCCACGAGCGCCTTGTAGAGCGTCTCGCAGGCCGCGTCGCAGTCGCCGTCCCCCTGCTTTAGATTCACGATACCGGCGTGGAAGGGTGTCACGCCCTCGGGCCAGATGATGCCGTTGTCGTCGTGGCTGGCTTCGATGATCGCACCCACGAGGCGGGAGACACCGATCCCGTGGGAGCCCATGTGGACGGGCACGCGATTTCCGTCGTGGTCGGTGACGACCGCGCCCATCGGTTCGGAATACTTGGTGCCGAAGTAGAAGATCTGCCCGACCTCGATGCCGCGCGCGACGCGGCGGCGTCCCTCCGGGATCTGCTCGAAAAGCGCTGGGTCGTGCGTCTCGTCGGTGCGGGCGTAGCGCGAGGTGAACTCCTCCAGCACCGCCCGGCAGGCTTCGTGACTGTCGTAGTCGATGTCGCGGTCGCCGAAACGCAGGTCGGTGATCTCGCTGTCGTAAAAGACCTCGGACTCGCCCGTCTCGGCAAGCACGAGGAACTCGTGCGTGTCGTCGCCGCCGATCGGTCCGGAATCCGCGCGCATCGGGATCGCCTGAAGGCCCATCCGCTCGTAGGTGCGCAGGTAGCTGACGAGGTGCCGGTTGTAGGCGTGGAGCGCGTCCTCCTTCGTCAGGTCGAAGTTGTAGCCGTCCTTCATGTAGAACTCGCGCCCCCGCATCACGCCGAAGCGGGGGCGGATCTCGTCGCGGAACTTCCACTGGATCTGGTACATCGTCAGCGGCAGGTCGCGGTAGCTCGTGACATGGGTGCGGAAGATGTCGGTGATCAACTCCTCTGCCGTGGGCGTGAACAGCATGTCGCGCTCGTGCCGGTCCTTGATCCGCAGCATCTCCGCCCCGTAGGCGTCGTAGCGCCCGCTCTCGCGCCAGAGATCGGCGGACTGGATAGTGGGCATCAGCATCGGCAGGTGGCCCGCGCGGAACTGTTCCTCGTGGACGACCTGCTCGATGCGCTTGAGCACCTTGTAGCCCAGCGGCAGCCACGAATAGATCCCCGCCGCTGCCTGCTTGATCAGCCCTGCGCGCAGCATCAGGCGGTGGCTCACGATCTGCGCCTCGGCGGGCGTCTCCTTGAGGACAGGCAGGAAGTAGCGGGAGAGGCGCATGTGTCTGGGAAACCCTCGTGGCGTGGCGTCCAGCGACCTCTACGCGATCGGAAAACGCGTCACAAGCCGGGCTTGCGTCAGGGACCGTTCCGCACGATCGGCTCGGCCTCCATGGCCGATGCCAGCGCCCTGAACCGTGCCTCTGCAACTTCGCCGAAGAGCGCGCGGCCCTCCTCGGTCCCGAGGTCGAGGATCAGCTCGCGCCGCTTGGAGCGCCAAGTCAGCGCCCCGTGGTCGCCCGGCCGCGAGACCGTGAACATTGCACCGAAGCGCATGGCCCGGCCGAGGATCTCGGCCTCCTTCACCTGCGCCTCGGGCAGCAGCTTCAGGAGCTCGGCGTCGAAATTCGTGTTCTCGCGGTTCGACTTGTAGCGGTGCAGGAGCGCGAGGCCGAGATAGACCCGCTCGCCATGGGTCAGCCCACCGAGGTTCGCACGCGTCGCGTTGTCGAAGCAGACCTCGGCACGGTAGTCGGGATGGGCCCGCCAGCTCACGTCATGCAGAAGGCAGGCCGCGCGAATCAGGCGCTTCTTCTCGTGCCGGGCCCGCGGGAAGATCGGCTCCACGAAGCGGTAGAGCGCCCGTCCGAAGCCGGGCATCCGGGCCGAGGACGCCTCGGCATGGCGGGCCGCCTCGATCAGCGGGTCGCGGTGACGAAGCGCATCGGACATCTGCTCGTAAAGCAGCCCCTCGCGGATGCCGTACGAGGAGATGGCGACCTCCTTGGGCTGCAGGCGGCGGACGAGGGCCTTCAGCACCTCCGCGGCCCAGGGCACCAGCTTCATCCGATCGCCGCTTGTGCCGGTCCGCGTCTTGAGGTCTGACACGTCGCTCTTCTCGATCGTCTTGATCGTGTCGAGGATCGCCTTGGGCGTCATCCGGTATTCGTGCAGGACCTTCAGCGGGTAGCCGCGCCGCTCCATGTCGATCCGCGCGATCGCCCGCCACGAGCCCCCGACGAGGAACAGCCGCTCGGGCCGGGCGGGAAAGGCCTCGGCCAGTTCCCCGACGCGGTCCTTGATGTGGGCGCGCACGGCCTTCCTGCCACCCTTCAGGCCCATGAGCTTGAGCGGCCCGAGGTCGGACGTCCGCCGCTCGCCGATCGCGCCGCCGCCCTTCAGTTCGGCCAGTTCCATGGACGAGCCGCCAATGTCGCACACGAGCCCCTCGGCCCCCGGCCAGCCCAGCAGCACCCCCTGCCCCGCAAGCCGCGCCTCTTCAGCGCCGTCGAGGATGCGGATGTCGAGGCCGGTTTCGTCCAAAACCTCCTGCCGGAACTCCGGCCCGTCCTCGGCATCGCGCACTGCCGCGGTGCCCACGGTCAGCAGCGGCGACACCCCCATGCCCGAGGCGAGTGCGGCGAAGCGGCGGAGGGCCTTCAACGCGCGTACGCGGCCCTGCGGGTTGAGCCGCCCCGTTTCGGAGAAGCCGGCGCCGAGGCCGCACATGATCTTCTCGTTGAAGTAATAGGCAGGGCTGCGCGCGG
>CAZUVG010000280.1:0-4630 GCA_964623765.1 uncultured Roseicyclus sp. | reverse complement strand
GTCGCCGTAGGAGGACGCCTCGAGAAAATCGACCTCCACCGGCAGGTCGATCTCGCGCACGAGGTCGGCGATGAAGACGAAGCTGCCCCGCAAAAGGCCCACGACCACGAGCTTCTCCGTGCCGGCGAACGCCGTCTCGATCTCGCGGGCGAGCTCCTCGATCCGGGCGGCGATGGACTTGGCCGAGATCATCTGCACGACCTCGTAGGCGCCCTCTTGCGCCGGGATGCCCGCGGGCTGCGCCATCATGTCCCCCTTCGTGAAATGTCCGGAAACCTTGAATTCCGGAACCCGATTTAGGACATGCTGTTCACAGGCGAAAGACGGAAAGGCCATCATGCCCGCCCATTCGGAGACAAGACGGCTGCCTTACACGGCCGAGCAGATGTACGATCTCGTTGCCGACGTGGGTTCCTACCCGCAGTTCATCCCGTGGATCGCGGCCGCCCGCGTGCGGTCGGTGGAGCCCGAGGGCGACCACGACGTGATGCTGGCCGATCTCGTCGTGGGCTTCCGCATGTTCCGGGAGAAATTCCTGTCGAAGGTGACGATGTGGGAACAGGACCGCCGCATCGACACCGAATACATCGAGGGGCCGTTCCGGCACATGCACTCGAAATGGGTGTTCCGCGACGTGGAGGAGGGTGGCTGCGAGGTGCATTTCGACGTCGACTTCGAGTTCAGGAACCGCCTTCTGCAAGGGGCCGCGGGCCTCTTCTTCCAGGAGGCCATGCAGCGGATCGTGCGCTCCTTCGAGGCGCGGGCGGAGTCGCTTCACGGGCGGAACGCGGCGACGGCCTGAGCCGTCAGCTGACCTCGGACAGCACCATCGCAAGCGCGTGCGCGACGCTGGCCGCGCGCACGGCCGGACGGCCGAGCGGGCCGAACTCCACCGTTTCGGTGCGCACCTTGTCCCCGTGGGCGAGCCCGAAGCAGACCCGGCCCTCGGGCTTGTGCTCAGACCCGCCGGGACCCGCGATACCGGTGACCGAAACCGCGATGTGGGCGTGTGACCTGGCCAGCGCGCCACGCGCCATCTCGGCGGCCACCTGCTCGGAGACCGCGCCGTGGGCGACGAGCGTTTCCTCCGACACGCCGAGCATCTCGACCTTGGCCGCGTTGGAATAGGTGACGAAGCCGCGTTCCAGCGCCTTCGACGAGCCCGGAACGTCCGTGATTGCGGCCGCGATCAGGCCGCCGGTGCAGCTCTCGGCCGTGGCGATCATCCATCCGCGCGCCGCGACGGCTTCTATCAGGGCCTCGGCGCTCATTGCGCGGCAATCATCGGGACATGGGCGATGACGGCGGCGACCGCGACGACGAGCGCCGCGAGCCAGCCCGCGATCAGGTCGTCGGCCATGACGCCCGAGGCGCCCTCCTGCCGGTCGGCCCAGCCCACCGGCCCCGGCTTCCAGATGTCGAAGGCGCGGAAGGCGAGGAAGGCGGTCACGATACCGGGCCAGAGCGCGAGGAAGTCGGCGCCTGCGAACATCGCCCCGAAGGAGACGGGCCAGAGCGCGATCCACTGGCCCGCGACCTCGTCGACGACGATCTCGGAGGGATCCTTGATGTCGCTCGTCGCGATCTCGCGCGACGTCGCCCACCAGCCGAGAACCGTGACGACCGCGGTCGTGGCGGCGAACAGCCAGAAGCCCCCGGCCTCGTGCAGCGCCCAGGCGAGAGGGATGGCGGCAAGACTGCCCCAGGTGCCCGAGGCGGGGCGGAGATAGCCCACGCCGAAGACGGTCGCGATCATCCGCGTCATGGGGCAACCAGCGTCACGGTGGCCATAGCCGCGATCCCTTCCTCGCGCCCGGCGAAGCCGAGCCGTTCCGTCGTCGTCGCCTTGACCGACACGCGGCCCACCTCAATCCGCAGAAGCCGCGCCAGTTCCGCGCGCATGGCCGCAGCGTGCGGCCCGATCTTCGGCCGCTCGCAGATTATCGTCAGGTCGGCATTGCCGATGCGGTAGCCGCGGTCTGTGGCGCGGTCCACGGCATGGGTCAGGAAGACGTGGCTCGCCATTCCCCTCCACTGCGGGTCCGTCGGCGGGAAGTGGGTGCCGATGTCCCCCTCGCCGAGGGCGCCGTAGATCGCGTCCGTCACCGTGTGCAGGCCCACGTCGGCGTCCGAATGGCCCTGCAGGGTCCGATCGTGCGGCACCTCGACGCCACAGAGGATCACCCGGTCGCCCGGGCCGAAGCGGTGCACGTCGAAGCCGTTGCCCGTGCGAATGTCCATTTCCGGCATCTCCCTTTCGACAAGGCGCGCGGCCCGGTCGAAGTCGCCGGGCGCCGTGATCTTCAGGTTCGCCTCGTCACCGGGCGTGATCGCCACGGTCAGCCCGGCCGCCCGCGCAACGGCCACGTCGTCGGCTGCCGTCCCGCCGGTTGCGGCAAGCGCGCCATGGGCAGCCCGGATCGCCTCGAGCCCGAAGCCCTGCGGCGTCTGCGCCCGCCACAGCCCGTCGCGCGCCTCGGTGCCTGTCACCGTCGCTTCGCCGCGCCAAAGCGCGTCGGTGACCGCCAGCGCCGGGGCAGCGCCGTCATGGCTGGCCAGCGCCGCCAGCACGCCATCGATCACCGCCCGCGGCACGAGGGGCCGGGCGGCGTCGTGGATCAGCACGAAGGGATACGCGCCCGAGACCGCGTCGAGCCCCGCTCGAACCGAGGCATCGCGGCTCGCGCCGCCCTCCACGTCCCGCAGCGGCGTGCGCGACATGATCCCGGCTGCCGCGTAAAGATCCGCGTCGTCGGCATTGCGTACCACCACGATCTCGCCCACGCCGGGATGGGCGTCGAAGGCAGCGACCGCCCGGGACAGGACGGAGCGGCCACGCAAGTCGCGGTATTGCTTGGGCGTTCCCCCGCCCGCGCGCAGGCCGCGCCCGGCGGCGACGAGGATCGCGGCGGCGACGGGAAAATGGCTGTCGATGGCATCGGCCGTCATGCGCGCCGGTTTAGGCGCTTCCAAGGTCCCGCACAATGCGGCGCAACAACTGCCTATTATTCGTGCAAATTGGTCAAGTGCTGATCGGTACGGTGGAGAACCTTCTGAAGCGGCGGGCTTTGCCTTTGAAATCCCGGGCCGACCACACTATCGACGAGGTGTCGTGCACAAGGATTGAGCATTTGTCCGTTTCGCTGGCAGATATCCGGCTTTGGCCGCCTGTCTTCCTCGCGCCGATGGCGGGGATCACGGACCTGCCGTTCCGGCGGCTCGTCGCGTCCTTCGGCGCGGGGCTCGTCGTCTCCGAGATGGTCGCCAGCCGCGAGATGGTGGAAGCGAAACCTTCCGTGCGCGCCCGCGCCGAGCTTGGCTTCGGCGAAGCGGCGACGGCGGTGCAACTCGCCGGCCGCGAGGCGCGCTGGATGGCCGAGGCCGCGCGCATCGCCGAGGGGCAGGGGGCACGCATCATCGACATCAACATGGGTTGCCCGGCGAAGAAGGTGACTGGCGGGCTGTCGGGCTCGGCGCTGATGCGCGACCTCGACCATGCGCAGCGGTTGATCGAGGCGGTGGTGGAGGCCGTCGACGTGCCCGTCACGCTGAAGACGCGGCTGGGCTGGGACGAGGGGGCACTCAACGCCCCGCATCTCGCACGACGGGCGGAGGCGGCGGGCGTGGCCATGGTCACGATCCACGGTCGCACGCGGTGCCAGTTCTACAAGGGCGCGGCGGACTGGACGGCAATCGCCGCGGTGAAGGAGGCCGTCGCGATTCCGGTGATCGCCAACGGGGACATCCGGAGCATAGGGGACGCAAGGGCGGCACAGGCGGCCTCGGGCGCGGACGGCGTGATGATCGGACGGGGAGCGCAGGGGCGGCCCTGGCTTCTGGCCGAGGTGAGTGCGGCGCTCCATGCCAGCCCGGCACCGGAAGTGCCGCACGACGACGGTCTCTCGGACATGGCCTGCCGCCACTACGAGGACATGCTGTCCTTCTACGGCGCGGATCTCGGCCTGCGCGTCGCGCGCAAGCATCTCGGCTGGTACATGGACACGGCCGGAACGCGCGCGCCCTTGCGCAAGGCGCTCCTGACTGCGGACGACCCCCGCGTCGTCCTGCGCCGCATCCCGGAGGCGCTTGCCCCTGCCCCGGAGGCCGTCGCCGCATGACACAGGTCACCTCGTCCCTCTGGGCCTCTCTTCCCGTGCCGGCGCTGATCGTGGACGCCTCGGATCGCATCATCGACGTGAACCCGGCCGCGGAAACCTTTTTGAACGCGTCGAAAAAGTCGCTCGACGGGTATCCGGTGTGGGACAAGATCTTCGTCGATGCGCCGCTCGAGGACGCCTTCGCCCGCATCCGCGAGGGGCACTCGGCGCTTTTCGTCAATGGCGTCGACGTGGGGACGGGCAGCCGCAAGCCCGTCTCCTGCGACGTCCAGATCGCGCCGCTCGCCGACAAGCCGGACCATGTGCTCGTGCTTCTGGAGAACCGCGAGCTTGCCGGGCGGCTCGACCGGGCGATGTCGTCGAAGTCCGCGGCAAAGTCCGCGATCGGCATGGCCGAGATGCTGGCCCACGAGATCAAGAACCCGCTCGCCGGCATCACCGGGGCGGCGCAGCTTCTGTCGATGAACCTCGAGGATGGCGACCGTGAGCTGTGCGACCTGATCGTCGCCGAA
>CAZUVG010000279.1:0-4636 GCA_964623765.1 uncultured Roseicyclus sp. | reverse complement strand
GGGAACGACGGAGTTCCGGGAAGGATAAGACCACCGTCGTTCCGGATGGCGCGCACCCGTTCTGCAACCTCGTCGTGCCTATCCGGACCGACCGCGAAAAAACGGTCGTTCCGCCCAGCAACGCCTCGACCCCCACCGAGCTGGGTCCGGATCTCGTCTGGGCGACGTTGAAACCGACGCGATTGACGGGCGTCTCGAAGCTGAAGCTCAAAGGATTGGTTATGTTCACGTCGTTGTCGAAGTTGGTCAGTTCCCGGTTGCCCTGGATGGACGTGTCCGGGCGCGGATCCCCGAAGACACCTGCCCCGAAAGTCACACCCAACCCGGCGAATTGATCCCTGACGGGCTCGTTTACCTCGATGCCTTCGAAGTCGATCAGCGTTTCGTTTCCCGAGAACCCGCCGATATCGATCACGGTGACGCTCGTCTCCTGGCCTACTGCCAGAGCTCCGGCGTCCCTGGATGCCAGGGTTGCTGCCAGCAGCGCCACGGCAGCGACGAAAAACAGCCTCGGATTCATGATGTCATCACTTCAAAAGGGCTAAATCAACATTCGTAAAAGGCTATCACGCGATGTGCGGCATGTCACGCGACACGTGACCAGCACTTATGATCTCCATAACAGCAATCTTAGCGAGACGATAACGGTGCGCGCGGTCGTCGTGGGGGCCTTCGGGTGGTCATCCTGAACAACTGCTTGATCCGTCGTCCTTCCGGTGCAGCTGCGTTTGTCTGATGCTGGACAGTCCCGAAACCGGGATCTTAACAATGGACCGGACGGGGAGGACGACATGTCGAGCAGGGACGGATCGCGGCCGTGACCGAGGCATCTCTAACCACGGCGCGTTCGAGGGATCGCATTGCAGCGTTGCGCTCGGTCGGGGCGGGCATGGTGCTGGGCCTGATTTCGGTCGTCTTTTCGATCTCTTTCGGCGCGATCATCTTCTCGGGGCCGGTGGGAGCGTTTCGTGAAAGCGGGATCATCCTCATTCTCACGGGCTCGATAATCTACGGCGTCGCGTCGCTGCTTTTCCGGTCACCCATTCCGGCATGGTGGGCCAACCAGACCGCACCCGTGGCGATGATGGCGATCGGGGCAGGCGCGCTCGCGCAGTCGATGCCCGATGCGGCGGCGCAGACGCAATTCGCCAGCGTCAGCCTGCTCATGGCGGTGACGACTGCCCTGACAGGGCTGACGTTTCTGGCCCTCGGGGCGACCGGTCTCGCGCAGTTCGCCAAGTTCGTGCCCTATCCCGTCATCGGCGGATTTCTCACCGCCACGGGCATCTTCCTGATCCATCGCGCCGCCATGCTGCCGCTCGGGCCGGAGGCCCGCGTGATGGACGTGTTCGATCCCGGAAGCGTCCCGCAGTGGCTTCCGTTCGTGGCGGTCGGGGCCCTTGTCTCCTGGTCGGGGCGATGGGTCTCGGCCGGCAGCGTCCTCCTCGTGGTCGTGGTCGCCTATGTCGCGGCCTCCATGGCGATCGAGGGCCTGCACGTAGAGGGGAGCGATGTATGGGGCATGGCCGGCCTCCCGATCGGTGGCACGTTCGACGGTACGAACGAACTGGCCGCCCTGTCGCCCAGCCGCTTCGATGGCGCCGACCCGGGCGCCGTGATGGCACAATGGCCGGTCATCCTGTCTGCCGTGGGTCTGTCGATACTGGGGCTGATCATGTCCTCAAGCGCGATCGAGATCGTGTCGGCGGAGGCGGTGAACCTTAACCGCGAGATGCGGCGGGCCGGGATCGCGAACCTTGCGGGCGGCCTACTCGGCACTGCGGTCGGGCATGTCTCGGCCTCGATGTTCAGCCTTTCGCGGCACCTTGCGCCCGGCCCGTCGCCGCTTCTGCCGATCACCGCCATCTGTGTCTTGGGCTTCGTTCTTGTGGCCGGCCTGCGCTTCGTGCCGTCATTTCCGGCCGGCCTGTTCTGCATCGTCCTGTCTTTTGCGGGCTTCCAGATCGTGTTCCGCTGGATCGTGAAGGGCGCGCGCGAGATGCCGCTCGGCGATTACGCGATCCTGCTCTCCATCGCCGCATCGGCGCTGCTGATCGGTTTCGCCTTCGCCATCATGATCGGGATGATCGCATCCGTGGTCCGCTTCGCGCTTGCCTATTCCCGCATCGACGTGGTCCGATCGCAACAGAGCGGGCGTCTGCGGCTGTCGCCGACCGAGCGCTCGGCCCGGGATACCGAGGTGATCCTCGCCCGCGGCCGGGAGACGGCCGTCTACGAGTTGCAGGGATTCCTGTTCTTCGGAACGTCCAACGCACTTTACGACCGCATTGCGTCGGATGTCGAACGAGCCGGCGTACCCGTCCGCAACCTCGTCGTCGACTTCCGCAGGGTGGAAGGCTTCGACGTCTCAACGTCCTTCGTCTTCAAGCGTCTTCTGAGGTTCGCCACATCGCGCGGCATCAGGCCCGTGTTCGCAGGACTAAGGGACAGGGAAATGCGGCAGCTCCGGAGGACGGGCGCCGCGGAGGGTGCCGTGTTCCGCAGGACCCTCGGCGAGGCGCTGCGCGAGATCGAGGATGATGTCCTGGCCGAAGCGCAGGCGCGCGACGGGACATCGAGGGCCGAACTCGAGGACCTGTTCGCCGCGGCCGAAGGCGTCGGGGTCTGCCTCGCAACGGGTCCCGAACCCGTCGCGAAGGGCGGCGTCGTCTTCGAGCAGGGCGCGGCCTCGGAAACGCTCGTCTACCTGGTGGAGGGCCGGCTCGCGGCCCGCGTCGTGCGCCCCGATGGCGGCGAGGTGACGGTTGCGGTGTTCCTGCCCGGCGCCATCGCGGGCGAGATCGGGCTGTTCACCGGAGAGGCGCGCAGTGCAAGGCTCGTGGCCGAGGAAGACAGCCTGATCCGGAGCGTGACATCGGCCGCCCTCGAAAGGGTCGGACGCGAACACCCCGACTTCGCCGCCCGCTTCAACGCGATCATCGCGACCTATCTCGCGCGACGCCTGGGCCGCACCACCGCCCTTTTCGTCGCGCTGGATCGGTGACGGACCCGCGCGGGGCGAGGTGTCGCATGCTCGGGACGGCGCGAAGTCGACCCCACGGATCGCGCTTCCCCTGCCGTTGGAGTTCCTTCGTCAGCGCTGGAAGCCGTCCCGTGCCATGGCTAGGCTGGACGCGGGAGCATGAGAGGGCACGATGCAGGACACGCCGCTGATCCTCGGGATCGACATCGGGACGACCGCGGTGAAGGTGGTGGTCTACGATCTTGCGGGAACGGAGCGCCACCGCTTCGTCCGCGCCTACGAGACCCGCCGCGCCGGCGCCTTCGTCGAACAGGACCCCGCCGCCTGGATGTCCTGCCTGGACGCGGCGCTTGCGGACATCGCGTCCGAAGGGCTGGCCCCGGCGATCGAGGCTGTCGGGGTGACGAGCCAGGTGAACACGCATGTCTTCGCCGGCGAAGGCGGCAGGGTGCGTCACCCCGCGATCACATGGGCCGACGCCCGTGCTGCCGCGGCGGCCCACGCGCTCGACGCCACGATTTCGCCGGCCGAGCGGGCCGAGTGGTGGGGTGCGCCGATGGGGATCGACGCGAGTCACATGGCCGCCCGCATGGCGTGGATGGCGGAGGCCAGGCCCGACGTCTGGGCAGCGACCGAGCGCGTCCTGCTGCCAAAGGACTGGGTGATCGGGCGTCTGACCGGCGTCTACGGTTCCGACCCGGTCAGCCAGATCGGTGCGGTGGGACGCGACGGACGTTTCGTCGATGCCCTTTTCGCGCGGGTCGACGGCGCCGCCGCGCGGCTGCCAGGGCTTCGCCAACCCGCCGACGTTGCGGGGCAGACCATTCTTCCCGGGGCAGGGCGCGCCGTCCCAGTCGCGACGGGTCTGATGGACGCCTGGGCCTCCATGTTCGGCGTCGGCGTCCGGGCCGAGGGCGACGCGATGTATCTCTCCGGCACGAGCGAAATCCCCGGCGTGATTTCCTCGACGGTCAACCCCGCCGACGGCGCCCTCGTCTTTCCGCCTCACATGGGCCTCACGCTGCACGCGGCGCCGACGCAGGCCGGGGGCGCATCGCTCGCATGGATCTGCCGGCTTTTCGGCACCGACCCCGAGACGCTCATGGAAGAGGTCGAGGCGCTCGCGCCGGGCGGTCCGGGCCTGCTGTTTCTCCCGCACCTTTCGGGGGAGCGCGCGCCGCTGTGGGATGCCGGCGCCCGGGGCGCGTTCCTCGGGCTCGACGCGAGCCACGGCCGCGCGGAGATGGCGCGCGCCGTGCTCGAGGGAGTGGCGATGTCCGTGCGGCTGGCCTTCGAGGCGCTCGACGCCTCCTCCGGCACGCACGCGGCACGGCTGCACTGCGGCGGCGGCGGCTTCGCGTCGGACGCCTGGAACCGAATCCGCGCGAACACGCTCGACCGTCGCCTGGAGCGGCTGGCCGTCCGTGATCCCGGCGCGCTCGGGGCGGCAGCGCTCGCCGCGGTGGCGGCGGGGCTGCAGCCCGATCTCGACACGGCACTGGGCGAGGCGGTCCGCTTCGACCGGAGCTACGAGCCCGACCCCGAGGGCAGGGCGCGGGCAGACGCGCTCTTCGCGCTCTATCGTCCCGCCTACGAGGCCACCCGCGACACCAGCCGCGCGCTGGTGCTGATTTTCGCACCGTGGAACACCCA
>CAZUVG010000278.1:0-4654 GCA_964623765.1 uncultured Roseicyclus sp. | reverse complement strand
CCCGAGGAACTGGCCGGCATCCCGACCGTCTGCGCATCGCTGCGCGAAGCTCTGGAAAGCCTCGAGGCCGATCACGACTTCCTGCTCAAGGGCGACGTCTTCTCCAAGGACCAGATCGAGGGTTACCTCGCGCTCAAGTGGGAGGAGGTCTACGCCTTCGAACACACCCCGCACCCGGTGGAGTACAAACTCTACTACAGCTGCTGAAGGGCAGGATCACCGAAACGGAAAGGGGCGCCCAAAGGCGCCCCTTTTCGCCTGATGGCCGCCGTCAAGCCTTCAAGCGCCTGAGCTGGCGTTCCTGCCATTCGCCCGGGACCGTCCGGGTGTTCTTCGCTGCGCGCTGCGCCTGCTCGGCCTTGAAGGCCGCGAGCGCCCGCTCGTAGCTCGACCCGCGGGCGAAGCGGTTGATTTGGATGTTACCGTCCGCATCGCGCCGCGGAACGAGGCTCAGGATCGTCTGGACGAGCCGTTGCATGGTCACTGCCTCACGTTCTTTTCTTATTGTGGCCGGAAGGCCCGGAGGAACGAATCGGGTCGAAATGTGGCGGAAAAGAGGCACGCGGCGCGCGTGTTCCGCCGCCCGTCCCGTCCTGTGGCGGGAAAGCCACCGTCAAAGACCCTTATGCAGCCAAGCGGCCCGCCGCGCACATGGCTGCCGTCCGTGCCGTGTTCAGCCTTCGCCGCCCGGCTCGTCCCCCGGGTCCTCGAAGAGCTGTCCGGTCTCGTCCTCCGGCAGCTCCGGCGCATCCGGGTCCTGGGGCCGGCTCTCCAGGAGCCCCGCCTCGCGCAGTTCCTTCAGCCCCGGAAGGTCGCGTGCGTTCTCCAGCCCGAAATGGTCGAGGAAACCTTGCGTCACCACGTAGGTCACGGGGCGTCCCACGGTCATCCGACGCCGCCCGAACTTCACCCAGCCCAGCTCGATCAGCTGGTCAACCGTGCCCTTGCTGACGGAAACGCCGCGGATCTCCTCGATCTCGGCGCGCGTGACCGGCTGGTGATAGGCCACGATCGCCAGAGTCTCGATCGCCGCCCGCGACAGTTTCCGCGTCTCGACCGTCTCGCGGGCCATGAGAAAGCCCAGATCCGCCGCCGTGCGGATCGCCCAGGCGTCGCCGACGCGCGTCACCTGCACGCCGCGCCCCTCGTAGCGGCGGCGCAAATGCTGCACGGCCTCGGCCGGATCGCAGCCATGGGGCATCCGCGCCTGCATCTCGGCCAGTGTCATGGGCTCGGCCGAGGCGAAGAGCATCGCCTCCACCATCCGCTCCTGTTCCGCGATGGGCGGCGCACGGAAGAGGCTTCCCTCGCGCTCCTCGCCGGTGCGGGCGTCGTCGTTCACCTCAGTCCCTCCGCCTCACGTGGATCGGCGCAAAGGTCTCGGTCTGGCGCAACTCCGCCTGCCCCGCCTTCACCAGTTCGAGCGCCGCGGCGAAATTCGCCGCCGTGGCCGCGCGGCGGCGCCTGGGATCGGCCCGCCAGTCCTCGGGGATGAAGCTCATGATATCGGTCCATTCGGCGAAGTTTCCGATGATCGGGCGCAGGCGCTCCAGCGCCTCCTCGAGCGTGAAGACCGACTCCCGGTCCATTGCGTAGGGCCGGAACTCGTCGCGTGTGCGGATGCGGGCATAGGCCTGAAGGAGGTCGATGAGCCCGGCGGTGTAGACCACCCTGCGCGTGGCGCTGACGCTCTCGGGCGCGCCTCGGGCGAAGCGGTCCCGGCCCAGTCGGTCCCGCCCCATGAGGCGGGCCGCGCAATCGCGCATGGCCGCAAGCCGCTCGAGCTGAAAGGCGAGCTGGGCTGCCATGTCCTCGGCACTCGGCCCCTCTTCGCCGGGTTCGGGCGGCAGGAGAAGGCGGGACTTGAGGTAGGCGAGCCAGGCCGCCATCACGAGGTAGTCGGCGGCCAGTTCCAGCCGCATGGCCTGCGCGCGCTCGATGAAGGCGAGATACTGCTCGGTCAGGGCGAGTATGGAAATCTGGCGCAGGTCCACTTTCTGCGTCCGCGCGAGGTTCAGCAGAAGATCGAGGGGCCCCTCGAACCCGTCCACGTCGACGACGAGCGCCTCCCCGGCACGACGGGCGGCGATGCCCCGGGCTTCCGAACCCCATTCGGCATCGTCGTTCGCCGGAACCGGCGTGTCAGCCATGCGCATCACCCCCGCAAGAGGGCGGCAAGTTCGGCCTCGGCCGCCGCGATGTCAAGCGGCTGGATCCCGTCGCGGAGCGCCAGCGCCGCCGCGCCGCGGGCAAGCGCCTCGTCGTCCATCGTCCCCGCCTCGGCCAGCACGTCCTCCATCTCGGCCCGGTTGCCGTTGCAGTGCAGGACGAGGTCGCAGCCTGCCGCCCGCGCCCGCGCCGCGCGTTCCCCGATCGGACCAGGCAGCGCGCCCATGGACAGATCGTCGGTCATCAGGAGACCCGGGAACCCGATCTCCTCGCGGATCAGCCGGATGATCGCGGGCGACAGCGTTGCGGGTGCCTCAGGGTCAAGCGCCTCGTAGACGATGTGCGCAGTCATGCCGAGGGGGATGTCCGCAAGCGGCCGGAAGGCGGCAAAGTCGGCGTCCTCCAGCGTCTCGCGCGGCGCGGAGACGCGTGGCAGGTCTTCGTGGCTGTCCACCTCGCCGAGGCCATAGCCTGGAAGATGCTTCAACACCGGCACCACGCCGCCGTCCAGAAGGCCCTCGGCCACAGCGCGCGCGACGTCCACCACAGTCCCGAGGTCGCTGCCGTACAGCCGGTTGCGCAGCACCGGATGCGTTGTCTCACGCGCGACATCGGCAAGCGGCGCGCAGTTCACGTCAATGCCCGCGTCCCGAAGCTCCGCCGCGATCAGCCGCGCACGCAGGTACATCGCCCGCACGGATGCCTTTCCCGCGGCAACGACGTCTTCGAGCGCCGGGCGCCACTCCCGCCAGTGCGGCGCACGCAGGCGCTGCACGCGCCCGCCCTCCTGGTCGACAAGGATCGGCGCATCCCGCCCCAGCGTCTCGCGCAGGTCCGACGTCAGCCGGCGCAGCTGCTCCGGGGTCTCGACGTTGCGCGCGAAGAGGATGAAGCCCCATGGCTGGGCGATCTCGAAGAACACGGCCTCGTCGGCCTCGAGGACCGGGCCTTCCAGGCCGAGGATCGTGGCGGAGGGGCGGCTCACCGCGGCCAGCCCGTCATCGCAGGGTGACCGGAATGCAATCCGCGCCCTCGGTCACGAGAACGGTGCAGAACCGCCGCGCGCCCGCGAGATCCTCGAATCCGCCGGCCCGCAGGCGGTAGAAGGTCTGCTCACCCGACGTCACCTGCTCGACGACGCGCGGGCGCCCGTCGAAGAAGCCGGGATACTCCGCCGCCAGCCGCATCCATTCGCCGCGCGCGATCTCGACACTGTCGAAGGCACCGAGCTGCACCAGCCGCGTGCCCTCCGGCAAATCGGCGGCGGACAGCTCGACCGTTGCCGGCGCGGCGCCGCGCGCGGAGGAGGAGGAGGAGGAGGAGGCCGATACCAGCTGGGCGGGACGGAAGACCGGCCGCGGCGAGGCGGCCACGCCGGGAACCGAGGCAGGGATCACCGCGGCGGCAGGGGCGGATGCTGCCGCCTCCGGGGCCTCCGACGGATCGAGGCCCTGCGCCTCGGCCAGCAGACGGTCGATCAGCGCGGTGGTCTCCGGAGACGCCCCTGGGGATGGCGGCTCGGGGCCGGCGTCCGAAACACCAGGCGACACGCGGGCGGCGGCATCGTCCCGAAGGGTTGCGGCCGGACGCAGGGCGGGCGCGGCCACCTCGTCCGCGTCAACTGCTGCCGCGTCGCGCTGCCCGAGGTCCTGCAGTTCCACCGGCGGCGGGGCCAGTACCAGGCGGTCGGGGACAGGTTGTGCCTCCTGCCCTTCCGCGATGCGGTTGACGGCAAGGCCCTGGTGCGGCGCCTGCATGCCGCCCGGATCGGCGGGCGGTTCCCGCATCGGTCCGTCGATGGCCCTGATCACCGGCACGCCCGAGACATCCCGCAGCGTCAGTTGCACGGCCCAGATAGCCATGCCCACGACCAGGCCCAGCGACACCAGCGCCCCCGCCCAGTTCACCAGCACGCTGAAACCCGGCCGAATGGCGCGATCCTCCGCGCCCGCGGCTCCGTCGAAGAACTCGGAATCTGCCATGCCCGACCTCGTTGCGTCCGATGCCCGGACGCGCCAGAGGTCGCGCCCGGCCGGATCTGTTGTTTCCTGCCCGGTCCGGCCGCGTCGCGGGGTTGATCCCCTACATCCTGTCGGCCGGCTTCACCCCGAGGATACCAAGCCCGTTCGAAATGACAATCGCGACGGCCCGGATCAGCGCGAGTTTCGCCCGGGTGGTGTCCGCGTCGTCCTCCTGCACGAAACGCAGGCGCGGCTCGGCGTTGCCCTTGTTCCAGAGCGCATGGAACTCCGACGCGAGATCGTAGAGGTAGAAGGCCACGCGATGCGGCTCGTGTGCCTGCGCCGCAATCTCCACGAGCCGCGGCCACTCCCCGATCTTGGCCGCGAGCGCGAGTTCGGCGGGATCGGCGATGGCCGAAAGGTCCGCCGGCGTCTCCGCCTCGATCCCGGCCTCGGCGGCCTTTCGCAGGACGGAACTGATCCGGGCATGCGCGTATTGCACGTAGAAGACGGGATTGTCCTTC
>CAZUVG010000277.1:0-4661 GCA_964623765.1 uncultured Roseicyclus sp. | reverse complement strand
GTTCAGGCCCGCAGCCTGCTTCTCGTGACCCGCATCGACAAGGTGCTGACGGACCGCGACCGCGGACGCCTGCTCAAGCGGGTGCGGCGCGAGACGGCAGGCAAGTTCCGCGAGGTCTTCCCGGTGGACCTCCTCTCGGCGCAGGCGGGCTCGGTCCAGTCCTCCGGTGTCGCGGCCGTCCAGGCGGCGCTCGAAACCCTGACGGGCACGCCACCACGGGTGGCGCAGAACCTCGGCGGCGCCCAGGACGACTCGAGCGAGGGCGCCGCGGCCACGGTCCTGCGCCTTCAGGATCACGCCCCGTCCTCCGGCCGTCCCCGCACCCTCGTCATGCCGCGCCGGATCACCGCCGCGCGCCGCCCGCGCCGGACCAGCGGCAGCGGCGGAACTGCCCTATGAGCGCCACAGTTCACGTTTACCGTCCGTTAAAGAACTCGTTCCTGAGACCCTTGCCCGGATGACGCCCGAGATGCTCAGACACCTGCGGAGACGGCTCGCCGACTGCGAGTTGATCCTCTACGCCGACATCGCGTCCGGCACGGTGCTGGCCTCCGATTCGCGCCTGGTCTACCCGCAGGAGAACCTCGACACGATCTGCAGCTGTGCGCGCGCCTTCCTGTCCGCGCCGCGGCTTGCCTCGCACGATCTTACCGACGAGGCGGTGTTCCAGACGCCGACGGCGACGCGGATCTTCATGCGCGCGCGGGCCGACGGCAACGAGGCGCTGGCCGCCGTCTGCGGACCGCGCACCGACCTTGCCCATGTCCTGCAGGAGATGCGCGGCGCCCTGGCCGAGGCGGCGCCCGAGGACGACATATCCAACGTCATCACCTTCCGCGAGGCGCTGGGCAAATGACGTACTTAGCCGGTGCAGAGCATACGGGTGCCGCCCGGGCCGGCGGGCGCAACGCCGTGCGCGACATCCTTTACCGCGCGGGCGCGGAGGGCGCATCGCTCACGGTGACACGGGCCTTCGCCTCGGCGGAGCAGGGCGTGACGGTGATCCTGCGCCAGCTTGACGACTGTGTCCTGCCGCGTCGGTTCGAGCTGCAGTTCGACGTCGGCGCGCGGGTGGAACTCGACGTGGCCGACCGCCAGGTGCTGGGTCTCGTCTCCGCCACCGCGCCGCCCGCGGCGCCCGATGCCGGTCCGCTTCTCTCCCCGGGCCCGCTGAAGACCGGCGATGCCGACGCGCTCGCCGGTCTTCTCACCGCGATGTGCCGCGCGTCGGGATCCGTCTGCGTGTCCTGCCACCCGTCCGACGAGGAGGCCGCCGGGGGCGGCGTGAGCCTCACCGCGCTCCGCCGCGCGGCGGGTTTGCCGGCACCCGCACCGCCCGCTCCCGGCGAGATGCCATGGCTCGAGGCGCTGGTGGATCATCCACGTATCGACGTTCGCTCGGCGGTGCTGATCGACGTGGACGAGGCCCATGTCATCGCCGGCTCCAAGGACGAGGCCGAGGCGCTCGCGGACTGGGCGGTGGAGATGCTCGACGTCTTCCTCGCCGACGACTTCGTGCTTGCCCCGGAACTCGAGACCAAGGGCGCGGTCACCTTCGCCCCCCAGCGCAACGGCAGCCATATCCTGCTCGCCGGGCTTCGCGGCCAGTTCCTGCTCGCGCTCGTCTCGGGGCCGGAGACGGCGGCTACCCTCGCGGCATGGCGCCAGATCGTGGAGCGCGAGGTGGACGGGTTTCTCGCCACGGGCTGACCCGCCGCGCCCCAACGCGTGATCTTCCCCGCAATTCGCCCGCCGGAGGCGTCAGGACGGCGCAGGACTCGACGCAACGCACATGGCGCCCACTCCCCTGCCGACAGCTGCCTGCCGGACGATCTCGCTCACGTCGCGCAGCTGTCCCGATAGAGGTGTCGAGCGGCGCCAGATCATCCCGATCGTCCGCTGCGGTCGCGGATCGGGAAACCGCGCGACCGACACCTCCGCCGACCGCGTCTCGATCGGCACGGCCATTTCCGGGATCAACGTGACGCCGAGACCCGCGCCCACCATTTGCACCAGCGTGGATAGCGACGAGCCGTCCATCATCTCGCGCGGCGCGGCGGAGGCCATGGCGCAGAACGACAGCGCCTGGTCGCGGAAGCAATGCCCCTCCTCCAGCAGGAGCAGCCGCATCTTGCGCAATCGCTCGGGCGGCGGGACGGGCCGGTCCGCCTCGGCCGCTGGCCGTACGAGAACGAAATCCTCCGAGAACAGCGGCACCTCGACGAAGGCGGGCTCGGAGACGGGCAGGGCGACGATTGCCGCATCGAGATTGCCCTCGCCGAGCTCCGACAAGAGCCGCGGCGTCACCGTTTCGCGCAATTGCAGTTCCAGCCCCGGAGCCTGTGCCGAAAGCTCGGCCACGATCCGGGGCAGGAGGTAGGGGGCCACGGTCGGGATCACGCCGATACGGATGCGTCCGGCCATCCGGTCCCGCGCCGCCCGCGCCATGTCTTCCACCTCGCCGACCGTGCGAAGCACCTCGCGCACGCGTGCGAGCATGTCCTCGCCGAAGGCCGTGGGACGCACCCCGCGCGCGCCTCGCTCGAACAGCGGCGTGCCAAGCTCCCGTTCCATGTCGCGGATCTGCATCGACAGCGCCGGCTGGGTGACGGCGCACGCCTCGGCGGCACGCCCGAAGTGCCCGTGTCTAGACAGGGCATCGAAGTAGCGCATCTGCTTCAGAGTGACGTTCAACATAAGATCAGTTTATCACGGCAATCAGTATATTCAACTTTTTCTGATTGCACGACGATGATAGACCGCAATGCAGACGGCAGGGATTCGGCCCATTGACGGTTTAGAGGACCGCTTCCCCCAAGCCAGTCCGACCACGAACTAGCGAAGAACGGAGAGACGAGATGATGGACGGCGACGACAGACCGACGGGCGGCAAATGCCCTGTCCTGCACGGCGCGATCACCGAGACCGGCAAGAGCGTCACCGAGTGGTGGCCGAAGACGCTGAACCTCGACATCCTTCACCAGCACGACACCAAGGTGACCCCGCTGGGCGCGGATTTCGACTACCGCGAGGCCGTGAAGGAGCTGGATTTCGAGGCCGTGAAGGCCGACGTGAAGGCGCTGATGACCGACAGCCAGGACTGGTGGCCTGCCGATTACGGCCATTACGGCGGCCTGATGATCCGCCTCGCGTGGCACTCCGCGGGTTCCTACCGGCTGGCCGACGGCCGTGGCGGCGGCGGGCACGGCAACATCCGATTCGCCCCCCTGAATTCATGGCCGGACAACGGCAACCTCGACAAGGCGCGCCGCATCCTGTGGCCGGTCAAGAAGAAATACGGCAACAAGCTGAGCTGGGCGGACCTGATCCTGCTCGCGGGCACCGTGGCCTACGAGGACATGGGCCTGAAGACCTACGGTTTCTCCTTCGGGCGCGAGGATATCTGGCACCCAGAGAAGGACACCTACTGGGGCGCCGAGATGGAATGGCTCGCACCGTCGGACACGCGTTACGAAGACGTGATGAACCCCGAGACGATGGAGAACCCGCTCGCCGCCGTGCAGATGGGCCTGATCTACGTCAATCCCGAGGGCGTGAACGGGCAGCCCGACCCGATCAAGACCGCGGGCCAGGTGCGCGAGACCTTCGCGCGGATGGCAATGGACGACGAGGAGACCGCGGCGCTGACCTGCGGCGGCCATACGGTCGGCAAGTCGCACGGTAACGGCGATGCCGCGGCGCTGGGCGCCGAGCCCGAGGCCGGCGAGATCGAGAACCAGGGCCTTGGCTGGCTGAACCCGCATATGGGCGGCAAGGCGGCCAATGCCGTGACGAGCGGGATCGAGGGGGCGTGGACGACCGAGCCCACCAAGTGGGACATGGGCTATTTCAAGCTGCTGTTCGGCTACGAGTGGGAACTGACCAAGTCGCCCGCCGGCGCATGGCAATGGCAGCCCGTCGACATCAAGGAAGAGGACATGCCGGTCGATCCCACGGATTCGTCCAAGCGTGTCATGCCGATGATGACCGATGCCGACATGGCGATGAAGATGGATCCGGTCTACAACGAGATCTGCCAGAAATTCATGGCCGACCCTGCCTATTTCGACGACTGCTTCGCGCGGGCATGGTTCAAGCTCACCCACCGCGACCTCGGTCCGCGGACCCGCTACATCGGCCCCGACGCGCCGCAGGAGGACCTGATCTGGCAGGACCCGATCCCGGAAGGCGCCAAGGACTACGACGTCGCCGCCGTGAAGGCCGACATCGCGGCCACGGACCTGTCGGTGTCGGACATGGTCTCGACCGCCTGGGACGCGGCGCGCACCTTCCGCCAGTCGGACCTGCGCGGCGGCGCCAACGGCGCGCGAATCCGGCTCCTGCCGCAGCGCGAGTGGGAGGGCAACGAGCCCGAGCGCCTGGCGAAGGTCCTCTCGGTGCTGGAACCCATCGCGGACAAGCACGGTGCCTCCGTCGCCGACGTGATCGTGCTCGCCGGCAATGTCGGTGTCGAGAAGGCGGCCAGGGCCGCGGGCTTCGATGTCGAGGTTCCCTTCACCCCCGGCCGCGGTGACGCCACGCAGGAGATGACGGATGCCGAGAGCTTCTCGGTCCTCGAACCCCTTGCCGACGGCTTCCGCAACTGGATGAAGAAGGACTACGCCGTGGCGGCCGAGGAACTGATGCTCGACCGGGCGCAG
>CAZUVG010000276.1:0-4671 GCA_964623765.1 uncultured Roseicyclus sp. | reverse complement strand
ACTCCCGCACGGTGCTGATGAACCCGTTCAGCCGCTGGATCTACTGGAACATGAACTACCACGTCGAGCATCACATGTTCCCGATGGTGCCCTATCACGCCCTGCCGCGGCTGCACGACCTGATCCGGGACGACCTGCCGCCTGCGAACACCTCGATCCTCGATGCCTACCGCGAGATGGTCCCGGCGCTGATCCGGCAGGAACGCGAGCCCGGCCATCACATCCGCAAGGAGCTGCCCCCGACGGCGCAGCCCTACCGCGCCGGGTACCACGCGCTCGACGTCGCGGGACATTGAGACCAACGGCAAGGGAGGCACGGAATGACCGACTGGGTGGATGTCTGCGCGCTGGACGAGATCGAGGAGGAGGACGTGGTGCGGTTCGACCACGGCGATCGCACCTTTGCCGTCTACCGCGATCTGGACGGCGGCGTGTGGTGCACCGACGGCCTCTGCACGCACGAGCAGGTGCATCTCGCCGACGGGCTGGTGATGGACGACACGATCGAGTGCCCCAGGCACAACGGCCGCTTCGACTACAAGACGGGCGCCGCGCTGAGGAGCCCGGCCTGCGTGGCGCTCGCCACCTATCCCGCGCGCGTGGCGGGCGGCCGGGTGCAGGTGCAGGTATGACGGCCGCGCACGGCGCGACCTGGCGGGGGACCGGCGCATGAGGGCGAGCCTCGATGGCATGGTGATCCTCGTGACCGGCGGAGCGCGCGGCATCGGCGCGGCCATCGCGCGCGAGGCGGCGGAGGCCGGGGCCGAGGCGCTCGTTCTCGTGGATCGCGACGCGATGGACCCCGGCCTTTCATGTCCCGTGGAAACGGTGATCGCGGATCTTGCCGATCCCGCCGCTGCCGACGCCGCGATCGCCGCCTGCCGCGAGAGGTTCGGCCGCATCGACGGGCTGGTGAACGCGGCGGGGCTGACCACGCGCGGCGGCTTCGACGACGCGACGCCCGGGCTTTGGGACAGGCTCTTCGCCGTGAACGCGCGTGCGCCCTTCTTCCTAATGGCCGGCGCCATCGCCGACATGAAGGGCCGCGGCGCACCCGGCGCCATCGTCAACATCCAGTCGATGAACGCCCATTGCGGCGCACCCGATCTCGCCGTCTATTCCGCGACGAAGGGCGCGCTGCAAACCCTGACGAAGAACGCGGCGAACGCCCATCTCGCCGACCGCATCCGCGTGAACGGCATCAATCTCGGCTGGGTCGACACCGAGACGGAGCGGCACCTTCACGCGGTGGTGCAGGGCAAGGGACCGGACTGGCTGGACGCGCAGGCCGCCGCGCAGCCGCTCGGCCGGCTCGTTTCCGCCGAGGAATGCGCGCGGCATGCGGTCTGGCTCCTCGGCCCCGCCTCGGCCCCGATGACGGGGGTCAGCCTCGATCTCGAACAGAAGGTCACGGGCGCGCCATGAGGCGCCGCTCAGGCCTTCGGCGGCGCCGTGCTGTCGCGGATGACGATCTCGACCTCGACCATGTCGCCCGCGTCGCTCCGCGCGGGCGTGGGCCCGAGCCGCTGGCGGAGCGCCTGCGCCGCCTCGCGGCCCAGCCGGTGACGGTCCTGCCGGATCGTGGTCAGCGCGGGCACGTAGAAGTCGGACATGTCGATGTCGTCGAACCCGACGACGGAGATGTCCTCGGGCACCTTCAACCCGCCCGCCGCAAGCCCGGCAATCAGTCCGAAGGCGACCATGTCGGCCGCGCAGAAGACGGCCGTGGGCCGCTCCTGCATGGCGAGGATGCGTCGCGCCGCCTCGGCCCCGGACTCGAGGGAGAAGTCGCCGCGGATGATCCACTCGTCCCGCGCCGGCAGGCCGAGGCGGGCACGCTCTTCCAGCATTCCCGCGCGCCGAGCGGCGGTCAGGACGTTGCCCTCGGGCCCGTTGACATGCGCGATCCGCCGGTGGCCGAGGCCATGCAGATGCCGGATCGCCAGACGCGCGCCCTCGGCGTTGTCGGAGCGGATGACGGGGAAGGCAGTGTCTTCGACCCATTCGCAGAGAAAGACGATGCGCTCGCCGAGGCCGAGCGACGTGCAGGCGTCGAGCGCGGCCCGGTCGAGCCCGCCGTCGAGCGAGATGACACCGTCGATGCGCCCGTCGAGGAAGTAGCCCTCAAGCTCCCCGTCGGCGAGCGGACGGCTTTCGGTGTCGGCGATGAGGACGGCGTATTCGCTGTCCGCGAACCCGTCGGAGATGCCCGCGAGGATGCGCGAGTAGAAGGGCTTGCCAAGGTTCGGGACAAGGACGAGCACGGCACCCGCCCGCTGCATCCGCAGGTTCCGCGCCGCCTGGTTCACCCGGTAGCCGGTCGTCCGGATCGCGTCGAGCACCGCCGCCCGCGTCCGGTCGGACAGAAGGTCGGGATTGCTGAGTGCACGGCTGACCGTGGCCGTCGAGACCCCGGCCTCGCGCGCCACGTCCTGGATCGTGGCCGACCGCTGCAACGTCGTTTTTCCGGCCGCCCCGCTCACTGGAAGGGCGCCAAATCGGGGCTTGACTCGACTCGTTCCATGCTTCGACTATGTAATCGATTTCAAGGCAAGGGAAGATACTTTTCCAGCCATGAAAACGATTACAATCTGCGCGGTGCGCGAAGGGAGGACAGAGGTGGAGAAGCTCCTTCGGCAGATCGGGCGCGCCTGATGCCGGGTGTCTCGTTCGACTATTCGGGCGCCACGGTCGTGGTGATCGGCGCGAGCCGGGGCGGCATCGGTGCCGCCATCGCGCGGGGCTTCGGCGACGCGGGCGCTGCGGTTCACATCACCGGGGCGGAGCCCGCGCCGATGCCCGAGGATGCCGAACGCTTCGCCTACACGCAGCTGGACGTGACCGACACGGATGCCGTCCGCGCCTTCGCCTCGGGGTTCGAGCGCGCGGACGTGCTGGTCAACTGCGCCGCGATCACCAGGCGCGGGGAAGAGATGGCCCCGGACTTCTTTTCCCGCGTGCTCGACGTGAACCTGACCGGCTCCTTCCGCTGCGCGGAGGCGCTGCACCCCGCCCTCGCGGCGGCCAGCGGCAGCGTCATCAACGTGGCCTCGATGTATGCCCGCTTCGGCTCGCCGCGGAACCCGGCCTACGGGTCGTCCAAGGCCGGCGTCGAGCAGCTCACGAAGTCGCTGGCCATCGCATGGGCGCCGGACGGCATCCGCGTGAACGCCATCGCGCCGGGCTTCATCGTCACGGAACAATCCGCCCGCGCCCGGCAGGATCCCGCCTTCGTCGCCGCCATCGAGGCCCGCACGCCCGCCGCCCGATGGGGCGAGCCCGGCGACATCGCGG
Source organism: uncultured Roseicyclus sp. (assembly GCA_964623765.1). Taxonomy (GTDB): domain Bacteria; phylum Pseudomonadota; class Alphaproteobacteria; order Rhodobacterales; family Rhodobacteraceae; genus Roseibacterium. Next base: position 1,377 of record CAZUVG010000276.1, on the reverse strand, counting down.
GCGCCGCGCTTTTCCTCGCCTCGCCCGCCGCGGCCTTCATGACGGGAACGTGCCTGCCGGTGGACGGAGGCTACTCGGTTGTCTGAACGGGAGGGGACATGACGGATTTCGCTGGTGTAGGCGCCGCGGTGATCGGCACGGGTTTCATCGGGGGCGTGCATGTCCAGATGCTCCGCCGCCTCGGCGTGCAGGTGAAGGGCGTCCTCGGGTCATCGCCCGAGCGGGGGGCGCAGCGCGCGCACGAGATGGGGGTGGGCCACGCCTATGCCTCGCTCGACGACCTGTTGGGTGACGAGGCCGTGGACGTGGTGCACGTCACTTCGCCCAACCACGCCCATTACGAGCAGGTGAAGGCGATCCTCCGCGCGGGCAAGAACGTGGTCTGCGAGAAGCCGCTCGCCATGACGTCGGCGCAGTCGGCCGAGATGGTCGAGATCGCGAAGGCGTCGGGCAGGATCGCGGCGGTCTGCTACAACATCCGCTTCTATCCCCTGAACCAGCAGGCCCACGAGATGGTCCGCGAGGGCGCGCTCGGCGACGTCCGTTTCGTCAGTGGACACTACCACCAGGACTGGATGGCCAGGCCCACGGACTGGAACTGGCGGCTGGAAAGCGACAAGGGCGGCGCGCTGCGCTCGGTCGGCGATATCGGCACGCACTGGGTCGACCTGACAAGCTTCGTCACCGGCCTGAAGGCCGAGGCGGTGATGGCAGAGCTTGCCACCTTCATCCCCGAGCGCCAGAAGCCGACCGGACCGGTCGAGACCTTCTCCAGCGGCGCGGGCACGACCGAGACGGTGGCGATCGACACCGACGACGCGGCCATGATCCTGATCCGCTACCCGGGCGGGGCGCGCGGGGTGATGAGCACGAGCCAGATCAATGTCGGGCGCAAGAACTCGCTGCAATGGGACGTGGCCGGGTCCGAGGCCAGCGCCGCCTGGGACAGCGAGACGCCCGACCACCTTTTCATCGGCCATCGCGACCGGGCGAACGAAACCTTGATGCGGGACTTCACCCTGATGAACGCGACGGGCACCGCCGCGGCGACCCTGCCGCCGGGCCATGTGGAAGGGTTCGGGGACAGCTTCCACGCCTTCTTCCGCGCGGTCTACACCGACGTGGCGGCCGGCGGGCGTCAGGACGGCTCCACCTGGGCCAGCTTCGAGGACGGACATTACGAGATGCGATTCTGCGACGCGGTGCTGCGGTCCGCGCAGGAAGGCCGCTGGGTGCGGCTCGACGAGATCTGAGGGAGGACACGACCATGCATCTGGGCCTGCTGACAGCCCCGTTCGAGGACACGCCGCTGATGGAGGTCGCCGACTGGGCGGGCGCGAACGGCTTCTCCGCCTTCGAGGTCGCCTGCTGGCCCGC
>CAZUVG010000275.1:0-4702 GCA_964623765.1 uncultured Roseicyclus sp. | reverse complement strand
GGATCGACGCCTGCGCTCCAGTTGAAACTGCGGTAAGCAACCCAGCAAGCCACAATGTACGTCCCATCGTTTCCCCTATCTCGTGCTTTCTGTACGATCGAGCTAGCCGAAGCAGGCCGCTGACCTTGCGTAAGATTACGCAACCCCGTCACATGTTCAATGGCTTTGTGCCTTGAGGATAGCCGCTAAGCGCGCGAACCGCCTTCGCCCAAAGCGAAGAGCAGCGTGCCACGCGGAGACACGCCCCCGAGGCGCACTCCGATCATCCATGACGGTAGTGCCCCACCGGGTACCTAGTCGTCCGGCTCCTCGACAAAGAACTGCCAGACGATGAGGACGATGGCCGTCGGAAGCCATGCGGCGCACAACAGAAGACCCCCGCAGAGCCCCAGAAACGTCACCTGGCCGGAGTGACGCGCCTCGTGGAGGGTCTTGCCCATCGCCGCGAGCGCGATCGTCACGTAGAGCGCGCCCAAGATCTCCCAGACGCCCATGACCTTACTCCGAACATCGTGTCCTGCCCCAACGCAGCGCGAGACGCAGTGCAGCACGGCAGTGCTTTGCCTCAGACCCCGCCTTGATGCAGAAGGACCGCAGCCGTCAAGACGGCCAGCTCTCAGGCGCAACCGGGATCCGCACGCCCCATGAAGACAGGCTTGCCGCTTCTGCTCGCTCTGGCCCTCGCCTATGCTGTCGCCGTGGAATGGCGCGCCTCGTCAGTCGACGAACGCCCCGCCCCGGCCTCGTCCGGCATCAGGTAAGCCCGGCGCTACCAGCCGATGCCGTCGTAGTCGACGGACAGGCCCTCGCGATCGAGCAGGCCGGCCAGGTCGATCACCCGCACCGAGGCCCCGTCCAGCAGCGCCCGATAACGCGAGCTCACATGCGTGACGACAACGACGTCCGAGCCGGCGATCACCTCGGACGCAGTCTCCGCGAGCAGATCGGGCAGGCGCGCCGCAAGGCGGGACAGACCCGGCGCGCCATGGGTCACATAGGCCAGCTGTCGGGCGATCGGCGTGGCGCTGGTGACCGCATGATCGTGCGCCAGGAGTTCGACCCCCTCTGCCATCAGCTCGGCCATGACATCGAGGATCGGACTCTCGCGCAGATCATCGGTTCCTGGCTTGAAGGCGAGACCGAGCACGCCCACACGGCGGGCGCCCGTGGCCCGGATGAGCCGCAGCGCCGCCGCGATCTGAGCGGCATTCGATGGTGCAAGGCTCTCGATCATCGGCAGATCGACCCCGTAGCGCCCCGCAAGATGGGAGACGGCGCGCACCTCCTTGGGCAGGCAGGAGCCGCCATAGGCAAAGCCCGGTCGAAGATAGGCCGGGGAAATGTTCAGCTTCGTATCCTCGCAGAAGATGTCCATGACCTCGCGGCCATCGACACCCATGGACTTCGCAAGTCGCCCCACCTCGTTGCCGAAGCAGACCTTCGCGGCATGCCAGACATTGTCGACGTACTTCACGAGCTCCGCCGTCTCGATGCCGGTGAGGCGGGGGGCGGGATCGATCGGCTCGAAGATGCGCGCGACGATGGCCGCTGTCTTGTCATCAGAGGCTCCGATCACTGTCTTCGGAGGTTCGTGGAAATCCTGGACGGCGACGCCTTCGCGCAGGAATTCCGGCACGAAGGCGATCCCGAAGCCGTGGCCGACCGTCTTGCCCGCACGCGCCTCGATACGTCGGGACATGAGGCCGTGCGTCGTCCCGGGCGGCACCGAGCACCGCAGCACGACGACGTGGAACTCCGCCTTGTCGCGCAGCGCGTCCCCGATCGCATCGGCCGCAGCCTCGATATGTCGAGGATCGCACCCACCGTCTTCTGCCGTTGGCGTGCCGACGGAGACGAACGTCACCACCGTCTCCCGGATGGCGGCGTCGATGTCTCCGGTGGTGGTCAGGGTGCCCCCGGCGACCCCCCGGGACAGAAGATCCTCGAGCCCTGCCTCGTGGATCGGCGTGCGTCCTGCGCCGATCGTGGCCACCTTGTCGGGATCGACATCCACGCCGACGATGCGATGGCCGAGGCGTGCGAGGCAGCCGCATGTCACCGCGCCCACATACCCCAGCCCGATGACACTGATCGCCGGCTTCTCGGCCACCACGTAGGGCCGGAACGGCCGCGGAACCGACCGGGCGCTGTCGACAGGAAGCGTGGTAGGCATGAGAGCGCCCCATCATGGTTAACTGCCAGTTGACCTAACGGGGCAATTCGGACGGCACTGGGGCAGCAATCGTCGCTTGGCGGGGAATTTTCAGGTTCCCGCGGGGCCTGGCGCCGACCGGATCGATCGCCGCCGACATTCAGAAGCCGCCAGCGAAGGTCTCCGTTCGGCCCATCAGCCAGGCCACGCCATGCACGAAGACGACCATGGCCGTCACGAACTGGAAGCCTGCGAAGGCCGCCTTGGCACGGTCGCCCCACCCGGCACCGTCGCCTGCCCGCTGATCCTGCCGGTTGGTCCATCTCTGCGTGCGCAGGAAGAACTGGATCCACGACTTCACGCAGGCGTTCACGAGCTGATTGGCGTAGAGCAGGAAGGGCCAGCTCATGTCCGCGACCCGCGCGTAACGGAACAGGTAGAGCGACAGCACGAGCCGCGAGATCACCACCCAGAGCGCTGCTCCGATCAGGTAGCGCGGCTCGGCGAAGGCGGCGATGACGAAGAGGGCGGGCGAGACGAGCATCGTCCAGATCGCGATTCGCTGGTCGACCAGGCACCACCAGATGAACGGGCCGACCCGTCTCGGCCCGAGCTGGATCGCGCGCGCGCCGTTGCGCAGCATGTTGCCCGACCAGCGGCGCAGGTTCTGCACCATTCGGCGCAGACCCGTGCCCTCGACGCATTCGATCGTCGTCATGCAGGCGTCGGGGACATAGCCCATCTTCGCCCCCTTGCCGAGCAGGTAGTACCAGGTCGACTTGTCGTCGCCGGAGAGAAACCGGAAGCGGCCCCAGAGCCAGTGGTCGAGATGATCGGCCTCGATCGTGCGCACGAAGCCGGCATTGCAGATCAGGCGCGCGCGGAACATGCTCATGCGCCCCGTCAGCGTCAGCACCTTGCCCGACATCACGTGGCTCTGCATCGCGAGCCGCCTCTGGGCGAACCGCAGGTCGAGCCAGCGGCGCATCCAGTCCGGACCGTAGGTGATGACGCGTTCGTCGGTCGTGAGCGCCTCGAGCCGGTGGTCCGCGCCGAACATGGCAGCGCATCGCGCGAGCCCGTCCGGGCCGACCACCGTGTCGCCATCCATGAACACGATGAGATCGTCCGGATCGGGCGCCGTTCGGATGATCGCGCGCATGACGAGCCCGATCGCCATGCGCTTGCCCGGCTGGTTCTGGCGGATGAAGACGATCTCGGCATCCAGATCCCGGCCATGTTCGGCCGCGTACGCCTCGATGACCTCCTCGTCCTTCAGCGTGCCCGTGCCGATCCAGATCGTGGTGGGAATGCCCGTCTCGCGGATCTGCTGAAAGAGTGCCCGCATGACGTGCCGCGTGATGGCCGGGCGCTCGTGAAAGGTCGTCATCTGGATATGCAGATGACCCGGTCGCCATCCGGACGCCCAGCACCGGTCGCGCCGGTCCCGCTGACGGGGCCACGCGCGGCGCATGAAGATCTCCGACCGACGGGCATGGTTGAACCACCAGCCGAAGCGCCAGGCCGCCAGGAGGCCGATGACATAGGTGACACGGCGCATGTCCGGGTCGAACAGGTGGTTGGGCAGGAAAAGCAGCCCGGCCGTACAGCCCGCGAGAACGAGGGCGAGCGACAGCAGGCTGCGCAGCGACCACTTGCCCAGTCCGTTCGGGGGCGGCGCCTCGAGCGCCGCAAGCCGACGCGCGATATCGGCCTCGAGATCGGCAGGGACCGTCATCGCTCGGCATACTCGACCGCGGGCGAGAGATGACGCTGCACCTCCTGGGCCACTGGCGCGAGGATCGGCCCGTAGGCCAGCACGGCGAGGACCGCGTAGAGTCCGACGACCATCGCGACGCGGGCCGCGCGCGGCAGAACGGTTCGAGGCTCTGCAACGTGCTCCTCGGGCGTCTGCTCCATCGGAACGAGATCCACCGGCGTGTCCATGGCGGTGATCATCCGTTCCATCGGCACGGCACGTCCCGTGACGAGCGCGCGGTAGAAATGCCGCAACACCCGCTGTTCGCGCACACCCAGCCCGTCAAAGCGCAGCAGGTTGCGCTCCCGGTCCGGTCGCAGGCACACCCGGAAGGTGATGCCGAAGCCCTGGAAGGGGATCGTCAGGCATGCCGCACCCTCCACCGCCCCGAAACTTTCGTTGGGCGGCTCGATGCCGTCGAGGCACCAGCGCTCGATCCACACGCCACGCCGGTCGCCGATGTCGAGGAGTAACGGCGCGGCGACCGTATGGGTGAGGTCGGGCGAGGGGCGTTCGTAGCGCACCTCCATGGCGGGACTTCCCGTTGCGGACACGGGGCGCAAGCCTACCGAAAGGTCAGGCAAAATTATGACGAATTGGAAACGATGCCGCGCCGGGCCGCGTGACTGTGGCGCCGCAGGCCTACGGGGGTACCAGGACCTCGCAGGCTGCAAGGGGAACGGACCGCAGCGTCGCGCGCTCGCCGTTGATCCCTGGGCGCTCTGGACCGGTCCCCCAAGCCCTGCGGCAAACTGTCGACAGTTGACTGCCGCTTGGTAAGGCTCTGTTGA
>CAZUVG010000274.1:0-4721 GCA_964623765.1 uncultured Roseicyclus sp. | reverse complement strand
TGGCCAGGGACGCCGCCTCTTGGGGTATCAGCATGACGTGATCTTTCAATATATGAAGTCGGAAAACTATACTTGGAATACCCAATACCACGCATATGACGAAAGCTATGTCGAGAAGCACTACAGGCAGGTTGAGCCTGGAACTGGTCGCCGGTTTGGTTCATTTGACATCACGGCACCGGGTGGAGCGGACCCCAAAAAAAGAAACCCGCACTACGAATTTTTGGGGGTAACGCGATACTGGCGGTTCTCAAAAGAACGCATGCAAGAACTCTATGAACAAGGTCGCATATTTCAAAGCAAGTCTGGAGGAGTGCCCCGCCAAAAGAGATACCTGGACGAAATGCCTGGGACTCCTCTGCAGGATATTTGGCTTGATATCTTACCACTGAGTGGCCAAGCCAAAGAACGCCTCGGCTACCCCACCCAGAAGCCCGTCGCCCTGCTCGAACGCATCGTCGCCGCCTCCTCCAACCCCGGCGACGTGGTGCTCGACCCGTTCTGCGGCTGCGGCACCACCGTCCACGCCGCCGAGAAACTGGGGCGGAACTGGATCGGCATCGACGTGACGCATCTGGCCATCGGCCTGATCGAGAAGCGGCTGCGCGACGCCTTCCCGAAGGTGGCGTTCACCACGCATGGCGTGCCGCAGGACATCGCCGGCGCGCGCGACCTCGCCCGACGGGGCCGCGAGGACCGCAATTACTACTTCGAGTTCGAGAAATGGGCGCTGTCGCTCATCGCCGCGCAGCCCGGCAACCTCGGCCGGAAGGGCGCCGACCGCGGCATCGACGGCAACATCTATTTCGGCAAGACCGCGCGCGCCATCGTCTCGGTCAAGGCGGGCGACAACGTGGGCGTCTCGATGATCCGCGACCTCGTCGGCACGGTGCAGCGCGAAAAGGCGGAGATCGGCATCTTCCTCACCCTCACCCCGCCCACCAAGCCGATGGAACGCGAGGCCGCTGCCGCGGGGCTCTACGAGATGGAGGGCTTCACCCCCGTGCCGCGCCTGCAGATCGTCACGATCGAGGAGGCGCTGGCCCTGCGCGACCGCGCCGTGCGCCTCCCCGCCCGCCGCGACGACGCCTTCCGCCGCGCCGCGCGCGAGGAGGACCGGGGCGCGCAGGGCAACCTCGACCTCTGAGCCGCCGGCGCGCGCGGCCGGCCCTCGCCCCTTGCCCTGCCCCGCCCCCTGCCGCTAAGGAGCCACGGTCGCAACCGGAGGCCCGCAGCCCATGCCCTTCTACGAGTACAAGGTCGTCCCCGCCCCCGCGAAGGCGCCGAAGATGCGGGGGCTGAAGGGGCCGGCGCGGTTCGCAAGCGGGCTGGAGACCCTGATGAACGAACTGGCGCGGGAGGGCTGGGAATACCACCGCGCCGAGAGCCTGCCGGACACGGAGAGCCGCGGCTTCCTCGCCGGCAGCACCGAGGTGACGCGCACCGTCCTCGTCTTCCGGCGGGAACTCGTCTTCGAGGATGACGCCCCGCAGGCCGACACCCGGCAGCCCGATCCCGCCCCCGAGCAGCACCGGGTGGATCCCGACGACCCCGCCCCGCCCGCGGAGGCCGCCGCGCCGCAGGCGCCGGGCGCATGGCGGAGCGTCGACGAGGATGCCGCGGGCGGCACGCCCCCCGAGCCCGACCGGAGCGAGCCGCCGCGCTTCTCCCGCCGGCCGCTCGTGGCCGAGCGCAAGGACGACGCCTGAGGGCGCCGGGACCGGTCGCGCGCGCCGCTCGCGACCGTCCGCCAGGGCACGGCGGGCCCTGCGCGTCAGGGGCGAAGGGTCAGCGCCAGCGCGTGGATCTCCGCGACGAGGTCCTTGCCCAGCGCCTCGTGCACGGCGCGATGCCGCTCGACCCGGCTGAGCCCCGCGAAGCGCTCGCTCTCGATCGTGACGCGGAAATGGCTCTCGCCGCCCTCCTGGTAGCCGGCATGGCCACGGTGGCGCTCGCTGTCGTCGACGACCTCGAGCACGCGCGGGGCGAAGGCCTCTCGCAATCTTGTCCTGATTTTTTCGGTCCGCGTCACGTTTTCCGTCCCTCGCCTCTTCACCTCGTGGACCAAAACCCTAAACTGCCTCCTCCGAGTCGAGAAGGGCCGCCACCATGACCGACAAAGACCCGTTCAACTTCGATCTCCGCGTCTCGACCGACAAGAAGAAGCGCCGCGGCGGACGGCGCGGCATGTCGGGCGCGTTCGAGACGTCGCAACGGGTCTGCGAGGCGCCGGGCTGCGAGGAGCCCGGCCAGTACCGCGCGCCGAAATCGCCTGACAATCTCGAGGATTTCCACTGGTTCTGCCGGGATCACGTGCGCGAATACAACCTCAAGTGGAACTTCTTCGAAGGCACGACCGAGGCCGAGATGGAGGCGCAACTCGACCGCGACCGCGTCTGGGACCGGGACACGAAGCCCTTCCGCCGCTCGGTCGAGGAGAAGGCCTGGGCGCGGCTCGGGATCGAGGATCCCCACCAGGTCCTGGGCGAGAACGCCACGCGCAATCCCGGCCGCTCGAACGGAACAGGCCGCAAGCTGCCGCCGACCGAGCGGCGCGCGATCGAGATCCTCGACGCCAGGGACAACTGGACGAAAGCCGAGATCCGCAAGTCCTACAAGGCGCTCATCAAGGTCCTGCACCCCGACATGAACGGCGGCGACCGGTCGGACGAGGAGCGCCTGCAGGAGGTCGTCTGGGCCTGGGACCAGATCAAGGTCAGCCGCAACTTCCCGGACTGAAGCGCCTCACGCCCGCCAGAAGGCCGTCGTGAAGATCACGAGGACCACGATCACCTCTAGCCGGCCGAGAAACATGGCGAAGGACAGGATCCACTTCGCCGTGTCGTTGAGGGAGGCGAAATTGCCTGCCGGTCCGATGGTGTCGCCCAGGCCCGGGCCGATGTTGCCGATCGCTGTCGCGGCCCCCGAGACCGACGTGACGAAGTCGAGTCCCGTCAGCCCGAGAAGGACCGCGACAATCCCGAGCGACACGAAGAACAGCACGAAGAACGCCATCACGGAGGACAGGATTTCCTCCGGCACCGGGCGCCCCTCGAAGCGGGGCTCGAAGATGCCGTGCGGTGCGTAGAGCCTGCGCACCTGGGTCGAAACGGAGGCGAAGAACAACTGCCATCGGAACACCTTGATCGAACAGGACGTGGACCCTGCGCACCCGCCGATCATGCCGATGCAGAAGAACAGGACGACAGGCACCGGTCCCCAGAGCTGGTAGTCCGTGGAGGCATATCCCGTGCCCGAGATGATCGAGGTGACGTTGAAGATCCCTTCGCGGAACCCGTGCTCCGGGTTGTCGCCGTTGAAGACGATCCGGTAGAGCGTCAGGATCACGGCCAGCGAAAGTATCGTGGCGAGATAGGCCCGCACCTGCGTGTCGCGGAACAGGGGCTGCGCGGTGCCCGCGACGAACTGGATGTAGCGCACGAATGGCAGGCTTGCGAGGATCATGAAGATGGCCGCGACGTATTCCAGCGGCCCCTGGAACGCCCCGAAGGAGGCGTCGCGGCTGGAAAACCCGCCGGTCGAAAGCGTGGTCAGCGCGTGCATCGTCGCGTCGAAGGCAGGCATGCCCAGCGCGGCATAGGCCAGCCCGCAGACCACGGTGAGCCCGAGGTAGATGACCGAGATCCGCGCTGCGATCTCCGAGGCGCGCGGCAGGATCTTGCCCATAGTGTCGAAGGCCTCGGCGCGGAAGATCTGCATCCCGCCCACCCGCAATTCGGGCAGGAACACCATCGCCACGACGATGATCCCGATGCCACCGAACCACTGCAGCAGTCCGCGCCACAGGTTGATACCGACCGGCAGCGCGTCGAGCCCCGAAAGAACCGTGGAGCCCGTCGTCGTCAGTCCCGACATCGCCTCGAAATAGGCGTCCACGTAACGTGCGCCGGTGCCGTCGGGGTCGATCGCGCCGAACACGAAGGGCAGCGCGCCGAAGACGGGCAGGACGAGCCAGACGCCGGTCGTCAGAAGGAAGGTCTGCTGGATCGATAGACCCGCGGTCACCCCGTTTGCGCAGGCCAGCGTGAGCAGGAGCCCGAAGATGGCCGTCACGGCCGCCGCCTCGGCGAAGGCATACCAATGCCCGTTGCCCGCCAGCACGTCGGCGGCAAGCGGCACAAGCATCGTGGCCCCCAGGACCAGCACCAGGAGCCCCAGCACGTAGCCCACGGGACGCATGTCGAACATGGCGCGGAGCGTTGGCCGCACCTCACGCCCGTGTCAAGCTGCGGGGCCGGCCGGACAAAAGCCGATGTCGGATGACATGGCGCGCGCGCTTCCGCCAGGGCCCCGCACCGAACGCGCCGGCCATGTCCGTCGCCGGTGCGTCATGCCCCGGACACCATGCGCTCAAGCGCCCCGACCCGTCCTTCTTCTTGTTGGAAATACGGCCGCCGGAGGCGTGCCGCCGCGCCGGGCTCGATGCCCGGCGCGGCGGCGCTTTCCCCAATGACCTCGTCAGCCCCGGTGGATCAGGGTCGCGAAGAGATGCGGATCGAGGCTGGCCTGCGCGAAGGTATCGCCCTCCGTCAGAACCGAGACGGCATCGTGGCTGTGCAGGCTCTCCTGGTGGCTCGCCACCACGCGGAAATCGCCCACGCGCGGGTCTTCCTCGAGCTCGGCGGCGAAGAGCCGCGCCGCGTCCTCCACGAAGATCGGGTTCGCCGCGTTGAGCTCGGCGAAGGCCTGCTCGTCCTCGC
>CAZUVG010000273.1:0-4770 GCA_964623765.1 uncultured Roseicyclus sp. | reverse complement strand
CACGGTCTCGGCGTCGGGCACCCGCAGGAGCGCCTCGGCAAGGCACATGAGCGCGATGCCCTCCTCGGTCGAAAGGCCGTATTCCGCGAGGAACACCTCCATCAGGCCCGGGCGCGACTCGCCCCGCATCCGCTCAACGAGCGTGGTTGCGCGCAGGACCGCCCGCGCGCGGATCTCGGGCGAGAGTGGCGCCGGTTCGGTCAGGGTGGCGAGCACCTCGGCCTCGGGCGCGATATGGCTGGCGCGGACCGCGGCGCGGCTGGCGGCGAGATCGTTGGCGGTAAGCGTCTGGTCCTTCATTTGGCACTCCTCCCGGATGGAGGGATCATACACGATCAGTTCTGGTCTTTTTTCCCATATTATCGGATGATGTAGGCGAATAGACCAAAATCGACGCAAACTTTCAGGCCAAGTTCTCATGCAAGCGGCGCACTTCAGCCAACTCGATGCTTTCGACCGTCGCATTTTAGCGGAACTGTCGCGCGACGGCCGCCTTCCCGTCACGGAACTGGCGCGTCGCGTCGGCCTGTCGAAGACCCCCTGCCAGAACCGGATGCGGCGGCTCGAGGCCCATGGTTTCATCCGCGGCTACCGTGCCGTGCTCGATCCCGCGGCACTGGGGCGGGGGCATGTCACCTTCGTCGAAGTCCGCCTGAACGACACGCGGGAGGCGGCTCTCGCCGCCTTCAATGCCGCGGTGCAGGCGGTGCCGGAGATCGAGGAATGCCACATGATCGCGGGCAGCTTCGACTACATCCTGAAGGTGCGCAGCGCCGATATCGCCGAGTATCGCCGCGTGCTGGGCGAAGTCATTTCTTCCCTGCCCCATGTGGCAAGCACCTCGACCCATGTCTCCATGGAGGCGGTGAAGGAAACGGTGGACATGATCCCGACGGGCCGCCGCTGACGTACCAGCCTAATCCTCGGCCCCCAGCGTGGCCGAGAGGTCGCTGGCGGCCTCGCGCACAGACCCCGCCAGCCGAGGCGTTTGTGCCTCGCCCACCCGCGCCGTTGGGCCGGAGACGGATAGTCCCGCCACTACCTCGCCGTGCAGGTCGAAGACGGGCGCCGCGATGCAGCGCATGCCGTCCGTCTTCTCCTCGTCGTCGAGCGCCCAGCCGCGGTCCCGGGTCGCGTCAAGATCTGCGGCGAGCGCGACCGGATCGACGAGCGTGCGCGCCGTGAAGCGCTCCAGCCCGGCGCCGAGGAGCGCGCGGCGCCTCTCCTCGGGCAGATGCGCGAGGATGGCCTTGCCGATCCCCGAGGCGTGCATGGGCGAAAGGGTGCCGGGCGGGAAGAAGGCGCGGATCGAAGCGTGCGTCTCGACCTGGCTGACGAAGAGGACGGCCCCCTCGCGCGCTATGCCGAGGTTCGCGGTCTCGCCCGTCCGCTCCATCAGTCGCCGCAGAACAGGCCGGGCGCGCTCGACGAGAGAGGTACGGCGCAGGTAGCGCGCTCCGATCCGGAAGGCGCGCGGACCGACGTGCCAGAGCTGCGGGCCGGGGTCGAACTCCACCAGCCCGCGGGCGCCGAGCGTGACGAGGATGCGATAGACCGTCGCCGGCGCCTGCGCGGTGTCGGCGGCCAGTTCGGAGAGGGTCGCGCCGGAGGTGGTGGAGAGATGCTCGAACACCTCCATCGCGCGGTCGAGCGACTTGATCGTGTTCTGCGCAGTGGCGTTGCCCCAGCCCTTTGGCCGGCCGCGTGCCCGGCGGGGGGCGGCATCCATGGATTCGTCTCGCATCAAGTCCTCGCCGTATGACAGTGAAAAATTATTCCATTGGACGAAAAAATACAAGCTTCTGATTTCGCGCGCGATCAGACGCGGGCCAGGCAATCTGAAAAACCATTTCAAAATAATTGAGGTGACGGGCCGGACCACCTACCCTGCACTGCAATCGGAAGGGAGACGGTCATGATTTCGCAGAACCCGGTGTTCATCCCGGGACCCACTAACATTCCCGAAGTGTTGCGCCGTGCCTGCGACATGCCGACGGTCGACCACCGCTCGGCGCTCTTCGCCGACATCCTCGGCCCCGCGCGCGACGGCGTACGGCAGGTTCTGCGATCGGAGGCAGCGGAGGTCTTCGTGTTCCCGGCGACCGGTACCGGAGGCTGGGAGGTCGCCGTCACGAACACGCTGGCGCCCGGCGACACGGTGCTCGCGGCGCGCAACGGCATGTTCAGCCATCGCTGGATCGATCTGTGCCGCCGCCACGGCCTGAAGGTCGAGGTCATCGAAACACCCTGGGGCGAGGGCATCCCGGCCGACCGGCTCGAGGCCGCGCTGTCCGCCGACCGGGAGGGCCGCATCCGCGCGGTCCTGGCCACCCACAACGAGACGGCGACCGGCGTCGTTTCGGACATCGCCTCAGTGCGGCGAGCGATGGATTCCGCCGGTCACCCGGCGCTTCTCTTCGTCGACGGCGTCTCCTCCGTCGCGTCGATGCCGTTCGAATTCGACGCCTGGCGCGTGGACGTTGCGGTGACGGGATCGCAGAAGGGCTTCATGCTGCCGGCGGGCCTCGCCATCGTCGGCGTGTCGAGGCGGGCGATGGCCGCGACCGAGGCGGCGGGCCTGCCGCGCTGCTACTTCGACCTGCGCGACATGGCGCGCGCATACGAGGGCAACGGCTATCCCTACACACCGGCGCTGGGGCTGATGAATGGACTGAAGGCAAGCTGCGACATGCTGCTGGCCGAGGGGCTCGACGCCGTCTTCGGCCGCCATGCCCGGATCGCGGACGGCGTGCGCGCGGCCGTGGACGCCTGGGGCCTGCAGCTCTGCGCCAAGCGCAACGAACTGCGCTCGAACTCGGTGAGCGCGATTCGCACGCCCGAGGGCTTCGACGCCACGCGCATCGTGATCCATGCTGCCGAGCGTTACGGCGTGGCCTTCGGCGTGGGCCTGGGCGAGGTGACCGGCAAGGTGTTCCGCATCGGGCATCTCGGCATGCTGACCGACGTCATGGCCCTGTCTGGCATCGCGGCGGCGGAGATGTGCATGGCGGATCTGGGTCTCGACGTGACGCTCGGCTCGGGCGTCGCGGCGGCGCAGGAGGTCTATCGCAACACCGCCGCGTCCGTGGCGATGGCGGCAGAGTGAGGAGAGAAACAATGAAAGACATCGCGCCCGACCTGCCGACCTATGACGACGTGATGGAGGCGCACACGCGCATTGCGCCCTACATTCACCGCACGCCCGTCCTTACCTCGCGCTTTCTCGACGAGGCGACTGGAGCCGGATTGTTCTTCAAGTGCGAAAACTTCCAGAAGGCCGGCGCCTTCAAGGTGCGCGGGGCGACCAATGCCGTGATGGGCCTCTCGGACGAGGCCGCCGCGCGCGGCGTCGCGACGCATTCCAGCGGCAACCATGCGCTGTCGCTGTCCTACGCGGCCGGGCGGCGCGGCATCCCGTGTCACGTGGTCATGCCGCGCACCGCGCCGCAGGCGAAAAAGGACGCGGTGCGCGGCTACGGCGGGACGATCACGGAATGCGAGCCATCGACCTCCTCGCGGGAGGCGGTCTTCGCCGATGTGCACGCGGCCACCGGCGCCGATTTCGTCCATCCCTACAACGACCCGCGCGTGATCGCCGGGCAGGCCACGTGCTCGCGCGAACTGACGGAGCAGGTGGAGGGTCTCGACGCCGTCATCGCGCCGATCGGCGGGGGCGGCATGATCTCGGGCTGCTGCCTGACGCTCTCGACGATCGCGCCGCACGTGGAGATCTACGCGGCCGAGCCCGAGCAGGCCGACGACGCCTATCGCAGCTTCAAGGCCGGCCATATCATCGCCGACGACGCACCGCAGACGGTGGCCGATGGGCTGAAGGTGCCGCTGAAGGAGCGCACGTGGCATTTCGTGTCGAACTTTGTCACCGACATCCTGACGGCCAGCGAGGAGGAGATCGTCGACGCGATGAAACTTACCTGGGCGCGGATGAAGATCGTGATGGAGCCGTCCTGCGCGGTTCCACTCGCCGCGATCCTGAAGAACCCCGACGTGTTCCGCGGCAAGCGCGTGGGCGTCATCGTCACCGGGGGCAACGTGGACCTCGACAAGCTGCCGTGGATGGCGTGACGGGCGGCGGGACAGGTTCCGCACGACACCAGGCCGCGCTTATGCAAACTCTGCCACGGGGCGGGCCTTTCTCCGCCCCCCGGCCCCAACAGGGAGAAGACCCATGAAGGACATAGCCGAACTCGAGGGCCTCGAAGTGGGCTACGACATCCCCGCCCTGCCCGGCATGGCGGAGGCCGAGATCCAGACACCCTGCCTGATCCTCGACCTCGGCGCGCTGGAGCGGAACATCCGCAAGATGGGCGACTACGCCCGCGCCCACGGGATGCGCCACCGGGTGCACGGCAAGATGCACAAGTCGGTGGACGTGGCCAAGCTCCAGACGGCGCTTGGCGGTGCCTGCGGCGTCTGCTGCCAGAAGGTGAGCGAGGCCGAGGTCTTCGCCCGCGGCGGGATCGGAGACGTTCTCGTCTCCAACCAGGTGCGCGATCCGGCCAAGATCGACCGGCTGGCGCGGCTGCCGAAGCTCGGTGCGCGCACGATCGTCTGCGTCGACGATCTCGCCAACGTGGCCGATCTCTCCGCGGCGGCGATGCAGCACGGGACGGAGATCGAGTGCCTCGTCGAGATCGACTGCGGCGCGGGGCGCTGCGGCGTGACGACGACGCCGGAGGTCGTGGAAATCGCGAAGGCCATCGGCGAGGCGCCGGGGCTGAAATTCGCGGGGCTGCAGGCCTACCAGGGCGC
>CAZUVG010000272.1:4067-4775 GCA_964623765.1 uncultured Roseicyclus sp. | reverse complement strand
GCAGTTGACTGTTAATCAATTGGTCGTAGGTTCGATCCCTACCGCCGGAGCCAAAAAACCCATCAGGCCTCTGAAATACAGGAATTTTCGGGATCCGGACTCGGAGCTCGCCGATGAGGTGCACATTCGGGTGCACACAGCGTTGCCCAACGTGTGCACAGGAGGGCATCTCCATGCCCCGGAATCGGAGTCTGCCGCCCCATCTCGAAATCCGCCGGACCGGTTACTTCTGGCGCCGCCGCCTGCCCCGCGCCATTCTCCATGGGATCGACCGATCCGGCGCCGATCCCGCCGCACCGAAAAGATGCCCCGGATCGCGAAAGACGTTTCTTTGTCTTTCGCTCCGCATCCACGTCCTCCGCGACGCGAAGATCGTGGCCCGCCGCCTCACCGATATGAGCGACCTGGTCTTCGCTGCAGATGCAGAGACGACGACGATCCCGGAGAAGCTGAAGACCGCGTCGGTCGAGGACCGCCTGTGCGAGGACCACAGAAGCAAGCGCCGGCTGGCTCTCGACTTCTGGCCGTCTGTTCTCGGCGATGAGCCAGTGGACGAAATCGATGTGGACGAAGTCAATGACGCCCTCGACCGTTTTTGGCGCGTTCCGGTCCACCACAGCGGGTCCGAACACAATCGGAAAAACTACAACCTCGTCGAGATGATCGAGAAGGCGGATGCTCGGGACGCGCAGCTCGAGAAGGATATCG
>CAZUVG010000272.1:2547-4057 GCA_964623765.1 uncultured Roseicyclus sp. | reverse complement strand
AGACCGAAACCAAGCCGCAGCCCGAATCCGCCCCCACGGCCGACACCCCGCCCCTTTCCGCCTTCCGTGCCGACGCCGAAGCGGCTGCGCTTGTAGAAGCGGCGCAAGCCGCTGGCGCGACATCCGAGGAGCTCGACAGGATGCGCATCGAGCGTCAGGTGCCCCGCCTCAAGGTCACGACCTACATCAAGCATGGACGGGTCTTGCGCGCCGTCGGCGAAATGCTGATGGACATGCAATTGATCGATCAGAACGCGTTCAGTAGCTGCACCTGGAGCAACGACGACGAGAAGGCGCTCAAGCGATCCGAAGGCGAGCACAAGCGCCAGGGATGGGACGACCGGATCTACGACCTGTTGGCGTCGCCGGTCTTCCAGGAGCCGCTCGACGACATCGGCGATCCCTTGTTCTGGGCGCCCCTCATTGCCCGGCACCAGGGCATGCGCAAGGAAGAGATTCTCCAGCTTGGCCCCGAGGATTTCGGGACGGACAAGGGGATCCCGTATCTCCGGGTCCGGCACACGATCATCAACGGCGTGAAAACCCTCAGCAGCGCGCGGACATTGCCGATCCATCCGCAGCTGGTCGAGCTCGGTCTGCTGAAGCTGGTGGAGCTGCGACGGAAGGAGGGCCACATCCGGGTCTTCCCGTTCCTTGAGCGGGGCAAGCAGAAGGGCACGTTCTCCGCGAATTTCAGCAAGAAATTCGGATATTACCGCCGGACGAACGACTGCTACTGGCCGGGGCTGGATTTCCACGCCTTGCGCACGACCTTCCACCATGCCCTCCTCGGCGACGACAAATCGGATGCGATCCGCTGTCGTCTCATGGGACACACTTATACGGACGAGGGCGATCGGTCCTATGGGCAGAACCTCAAAATCGAGAGGCTCGCCGAACGCATGAAATCCGTCGTCGTGGACATCTCCATGATCCGGAACCCGTTCGACGTCCCGTCCGCCGTTATCGATGCGCGAGCGAAAGAGCGCGGATTGCGTGTCGTGCTGTGACCGGAGGAGAGAACTCGAGCGGTCGACGGGCTTGGTGTCAAAGGAACGGTAAACCCAATCCGGCATCCCTCCCCTTCGCGAACGTGCCGGAAGCCTCGTCCCGGTCCAATGACGCGCAGGACAAGGGGTCGGGAAGACTGGCGCCGTGCGCGGCCGGGGAGCGAACATATGCCCAGCGACAGGGATATCCGGGAGAAACGCGCCAAGTTCGCGCGGCTATTCGCCCGCGGCGCGACCCCGGGGGAACGAGCCGCCGCTGGTGCGGCGCGTGACCGGATTCAGGCAAAGCTGGATCTCGGTGCCATGGACAGCGCGCAGCCGGAGGTCGAGCTACAGTATTCGCTGCCGGATGTCTGGTCGGTGCCATTTTCGTGGCGCTCTGCCGCAAGCACGGCGTGCTGCCCTATCGCTATCCTCGGCAGCGGCGCACCACCGTCATGGTCAGCGTGCGGCAAACCAGCTTCGAACGCACGGTCGCCTCGGAGTTCCGCACCCTCTAT
>CAZUVG010000272.1:0-2537 GCA_964623765.1 uncultured Roseicyclus sp. | reverse complement strand
GTACTTCGACGAGACGGTGAACCACCTGATCGCCGACGCCATGAAATCTGATGGCAACGACGGGACCTCGAGCAAGGGCAATTGCCGAAGTAGCACGCCAGGACGCCTGCCTTGGCACGGGCATCGATCTCCAGCACCGCTTCAGTCCCTTCTCGCGCCTCCGCCACCATCCCCTCCTCCGTGCGCAGCTCCTGCGGTGTCAAACGAGCGAGCAGGCGGACGAACCCAGACCGATCGAAGTGTGACATGACGGGTCCCCTTGGCGGCCCCGGGCCACGGTTTTCTGACACCGCCTATGGCTTCCTGTGCAACGCGCGAGGGCCATTGAAGGCGCTGTGGAGACCTCTACTTCCGCCGACATGAAGAAACGGGATCACATGCGCGCATTCTTTCGGCGCGCGACGGCGCTTGCGGCCTTCGTGGCACTGCTCTGGGCAGTGCAGGTCGTCAACTGGATCATCGGGTACGGCTTCAACCCGGCCTTCGGCCTGATCCCCAGGCACGTCAGCGGCTTGGACGGCGTCATCGCGATGCCCCTCCTGCACGGAAGCTTCGCGCACCTGATGGCCAATACGCCGCCGTTATTGGCGATGGGTGGGTTGCTGGTGGCCACTGCCACGCGGGCCTTGCTGGCTGTGAACGCCGTGGTGATCGGCCTCGGCGGCGGTCTCGTCTGGCTGTTCGGAAGCGCCGCCATCCATATCGGTGCGTCAGGGCTGGTCTTCGGCTGGTTCGGCTTCCTCGTGGCGCGCGGCCTGACGGATCGCTCGCCGGTCACGCTGGGCACGGCACTGCTGGTCGGCGTCCTGTATGGCTCGATCCTGTGGGGCGTTCTGCCCGGTCAACCTGGGGTCTCCTGGGAGGCCCACCTGTTCGGCGCTATTGCGGGCGCGGCTGCTGCACTTCTTGTACGAACACACGTCCATGCTCCGCGCCTCGGCGGCGTCAATCTGGAATGACGCAGCACATCCGGCCCTCAGCTGACCTTGGCCACATCGCCAAGCGCTGCATCGCGGCGTCACCGAACCGGCCATTCGTGCATCGTGCAGCATTTTCGAGGCTTGGATATCCGCCGTGCGGACCACGTAGCCCAATGCCGGCGTAGCGAAACTTGCCTGCGTTGGCGCCCGAGTTTCTTGACCAGTCGCGGCGGCGCGGCGCGACCTACCGGGAGTGGACATTTCGGACGGCCAATCTCGCGAGGGTCGGGACCGTCCATGCGCCGAACGCGGGCTCTCCGCAACACGGCAGCAGGTGTGCCACTGAGCCCGGATTCCCCAGGGCATCCCGAGAAAAAGGCGACCATCCTTTCCCACTCTGATAACGTGACGGCCGAGGGGCCGCGAAACTGCCGATGGACAGCGTTCGTTTTTCAGAGTTCACGTTGCGGCGGCGCGCACGGCGACTGGTCCGGGGCGACGACGACGTCGCCGTCGGGGCGCGCGCTTTCGATCTTCTCGATCTTCTCATCACCTGCCGGGATCGCGTGGTGGGGCGCGACGAGATCATGGCGGCGGTCTGGCCGGATACCGTCGTGGGCGAGAACAACCTGAACGTGCAGCTCGCGAACCTGCGGCGGCTCTTGGGGGCCGGCGCCATCGTCACCGTGCCCGGACGTGGCCTGCGCTTCGCGCTTGAGGTCTCGGCGGCGGGTCCGCTGGCGCTCGGCCTTCCCGACCGGCCCTCGGTCGTCGTCCTGCCCTTCGCGGATCTCGGCGGCGACCCCACGCTGTCCTGGCTCGCGGACGGATTCGTCGAGGACATCACGACGGAATTGTCCCGGTTCCGCGACCTCTTCGTCGTGGCACGAAACTCGGCCTTCGCCTACCGGGGGATGCCGCGCGACCTGAGGGTAATCTCGCGCGAACTGGGCGTCCGCTACGCGGTGGAGGGCAGTGTCCGCGCCACGTCCGAGCGTGTGCGCGTCACCGCGCAGCTGATCGACGCCCACACCGGGGGGCATGTCTGGGCCGAGGTCTTCGACCGCGACCTTGTCGGGCATTTCGACACGCAGGCACGGGTGGCGCAAGCCATCGTGACCTGCCTCGCGCCGCAGATCGACCGGGCCGAGGCCGAGCGCATCCGCACCGCCGCGCCCGAGGACCTGACCGCGCATGGCCTCGCGCTGCGGGGCTGGTCCCTGGTCTCGGCCGGCGACATGGCCTACGACCCCGCACCGCGCGAGGAAGCGGCGCGGCTGGCGCGGGCGGCGCTCGAACGCGATCCGGCCTCCGGCCTCGCCTGGCGCGTTCTGGCCTGGGTCGCGTGGTGGAACGTCTATCACGCAACGACACCCTCCGTGCCCGACACGCTCGCCAGAGGCATCGGCGCGGCCACGAAGGCCATCGCCGCAGATCCGACCCACCACCACGCGCGGCGGCTGAGGGCGCTTCTGCACTTCATGAACCAGGACGCCGAGGCCGGCCTGCCGGAACTGCGGCAGGCGCACGAGATGAACCCGAACTGCGCGGTGACGCTGGCGTGGCTTGGCCTCTACGAGGGCTTTCATGGCGATGCCGAACGCGGTGTGCCGCTGG
>CAZUVG010000271.1:0-4791 GCA_964623765.1 uncultured Roseicyclus sp. | reverse complement strand
TCGGCCATGACCGCCGGATCGGACGGATCGTACACGATGTCGTCGGCGCCCTGCCCGTCCATGAAATCGCTCCATCCTGAGTGGCACAAGCCTTTTACCAAACGTTCGTTTGTTTGTATCGCCAGCCGGAGGGAATTTCAAGTCCGCGGCGGTAGAGTGTCCGCGAAACCTCGCAGCCTCGGCAGCTTGGGGTTTGCCTTGCCCGGCCGAGAATTGACGGCGTCCCGACGCCGCCATGATCTTCTGCCCCGCTGGCGGTCTGCGACGGGCAGGACGCGACGCAGGCGCCGGCGAGCCATGTGGCGACCCGGCCCGGGGCGTCAGTGAACAGGCCCCGATCCGCGGATCGGAACCGCATGTCCATCTCATCGCCCCGGGCTGGTCCTGTCCTGCAACGGGCGCCGGCATTGCGATGCCCGGCGGTCCGGCCTTTCTTCGGCTCGGTCCCTGCCGGGAACCGCGGCCGGGCCGGGACCGCCCTGCCGTCGACCGTGACCACGCCGGCGTCAATGCCTGCGCTGCGGGGAGCGCCTGATCGCGATCCCGCAGCGCATCGCTCCGACACCTCCCGCGCGTGGGCGCCGGTCGGCCGATGATGCCATGCGCTCAGCGCCCGGACGGGCTCTCGCTCGGGCTGAGCTTGCGGCGTCCGGCCACCTTGAAGCGGTCTGGTGCGCCGAAATCGCGCAGGCCGACGCCCGCGGCATATTCGGCGAAGACCGGCGCATGCTTGAACAGATGCCCGGAGCAGCCGCCGGCGAAGAGCACGTTCTCGTGCTCGGGGTGCCAGTCGAGCACGAAGTGGGTGTCCGGCGTCAGGATCACCTGGTTGAACTTCGAGTCGACCACCCTCTGCCCCTCGAGCCCCGGCAGGCGATGACGGATGTAACCGCGCGTCCGCGCGAGCATCTCCTTGCGGATCAGCCGCTCATCGTTGTCGAGGTCGATCTTGTCCGGAATCACCACCGCCGCCTTCACGCCCGCCCCCTCGGAGGAGGGAATGCCGAAGGAGCCCTGCCCGTGGTCGATCCAGCAGGGCATGCGGGTCATGTCGAAGTCCTCGGATCCGTCGGGCGTGGAGGTATAGAGGACGTTGACGCCGATGATGGTCGAGATCGGCTTGATCGTGCGCGGGAACATCTCGGCCATCCAGGGTCCGGTCGCGATCACGATCAGGTCCGCCTCGAGCGGCGCGCCGTCGAGCATCGGGCGTTCATGGGCGTCGGTCGTCACGCGACCGCGCCGCACCTCTCCGCCCGCTTTCCGGAAAAGGTCCAGCCCCGAGATGACGCAGCGGTGCGCCATCAGCAGCCCCGCCTCGGGCTCGAAGAGGGCGTAGGAGATGTCGTCCACCCTGAACTGCGGAAAGCGCGCCGCGATCTCGTCATGGCCGAAGCGGTGGTAGGGCACGCCGACGCGGTCGAAGGTCTCGCTCGTGGCGTCCTCCCAGTCGCAATGGCCCGCGGTCGCGAGGATCAGCGCACCGCATTCGTACATCAGGTTCTGGTTCGTCTCGGCCTGCAACTCGAGCCAGCGCGCACGGCTTTCGCGCGCCCAGCGGGTATAGAACTCGTCACGCCCGGAAATGGCCCTGATCACGCGGTTGTAGTCGGTCGAGGAGGCGCGGGCATGCCCCGGCTCCCAGCGGTCGATCAGCGTCACCTGTTCGCCCCTGCGCTGCAGCGTCAGCGCCGTCATGACGCCGACGATTCCGCCGCCAACCACCACGATCGAATTTCTGGCCATGCGACAAATTTTCCTTGTCAGGTGAACATGCCTGTGAATACTGTATACAGGATACACGCAAAAACAACGTCAAATGACAGGGAGAGCGTGGTGGCAGAGAAGGACTTATCCCTCCCGGACGGGACCCATACGGTGATCCTCGGCGTCGGCGACCTCAACGGGATCATGCGTGGAAAGCGCATCCCGGCAAGCCATTGGGACACGATCTGCGACAGCGGCAATGCACTTTCGGTGGCCATGTTCGCCATCGACATGACCTGCGATGTCTGGGACACGCCCTATGCCAACTTCGGCACCGGCTATCCGGATATGCACCTGTTCCCGATGACGACGCCGGTCGCCGTCCCCTGGGAGCCCGGCGTCGCGATCAGCTTCGGTCAAGCCGCCTGCAGCGCGCACAAACCGATCCCGATCGACCCGCGCAACGCCCTGATCCGCCAACTCGAGCGCGCCGCGGCGATGGGATACACGGTCAATGTCGGTGCCGAACTGGAATTCTACCTGCTCGACCCCGAAACGGGACGACCGCGCGATGCCGGGATCGACGTCTACGGCCTGTCCCGCGCGGCGGAGATGGAGCATGTCCTCGGCCCCATCCGCAGCCAGATCAACGCCTGCGGCGTGCCGATCGAACAGTCCAATCCCGAGTATGCGCCGGGTCAGGTCGAGGTGAACATCCGCTACGGCGAGGCGCTGGAATCCGCCGACCGCGTGGTGCTCTTCAAGTCGCTGGTCAAGCAGCTCGCCGTGGCGAACGGCTACCTCGCGACCTTCATGCCGAAGCCCTTTCTCGAGGAGTCGGGAAACGGCTTTCACACGCACTATTCGTTCTGGAAGGACAGGCGGAACGCCTTCGCCGAGAACGGCGACCTGAGCGCCGTGGGCCGTGCCTTCACCGCCGGGCTGCAGAAGCGCATGTGCGAGATGTCGATCTGCGCCTCGGGCACCGTGAACGGCTACCGTCGCCGACAGCCCTACACCTTCTGTCCGATCAACACCTCCTGGGGCTACGACAACCGCACAGTCGGGCTGCGGGTGATCGGCGGCTCCGACAGCGCCGTGCGGGTGGAGAAGCGCGACGCGGGCGCCGACGCGAACCCCTACCTGCTCATGGCGGCAGAGATCGCGGCCGGCCTCGACGGTATCGAGCAGGGGCTCGAGCCGGGCGAGGTGACGACAGGCGACGCCTACGAGACCGCGCACGGAGAGCCGATCCCGACCGATCTCGGCACGGCGATCACGCTCGCCCGCGGGTCAAGCTGGCTCAGGGACGCCATCGGCGACATGCAGTGGGAGCTGATCTGCCAGCAGGCCGAGCGCGAGCTGGAGTTCTTCTCCAACCAGATCACCCAGGTCGAGCTCGACCGATATCTCAGGACGCTCTGATGCGACTGGCGAAGATCACGGGCACCGTCACCGCGACCGCGAAGAACGAGCGCCTCGTCGGGGCGACACTGCTCCTCGCCGACGTGGTGGACGGCAGCGGCAAGGTGATCGCCCCCGCGCAGGTCGTCGTGGACACCTGCGGCGCCGGCCTGGGCGAGACCGTGATCGTCGTCTCGGGGTCCGCGGCGCGGATGCCGGCGGGGCTCGCCACTGCGCCCGTCGACATGACGGTGGTCGCCATCGCCGACCGCGTCAGCCTGGGTTGAGACACTTCATCTGAAATCGGAGGAACGGACATGGCAAAACCTGCTGCGGGCCAGATGGCCCTGGGCATGATCGAGACGCGCGGCCTCGTCGGCGCGATCGAGGCGGCCGACTCGATGGTCAAGGCCGCGAGCGTCACCATCATCGGCCAGACGAAGGCCGGCGGCGGCCTCGTCACCACCCTGGTGCAGGGCGAGGTCGGCGCCGTCAAGGCCGCCACCGACGCCGGCGCGACCGCCGCGAACAAGGTGGGCGAGGTCGTCTCGGTCCATGTCATCGCGCGCCCGCACGACGAGATACAGGCGCTTCTGGAGGCGCTCGGTCCCGGCACCCCCGCCTGATCCGACTGATCGAGGGAGGTGGCGGCGATGTCTGCCGGATTCGAGGACTTCACCCGGGCGGCCCAGAGCCTGCGCGCGGCCGATCCCCCGCGCGCCGAGCCCTTCACGCGCTTCGCCGTGCTGGGAGGCGGCGCCGACGCGCGCCTTCTGGCGGCCCTCGCGCTGGCCGAGGGGGGCGAGGTCACGCTGTTTTCCGCTTACGGCGCGGAGCTTTCGGCGCTGCGGCAGGGCTCCGGCATCGGGCTGCGCGGCGCAGGGCCGGTCGGCACCTACCACGTCGACCGTGACGGTCCGGCGGTGCGGCTCACCGCCGAGCTCGACGCCGCGGTGAGCGGGGCGCAGGCGATCTTCCTCACCGGCCCCGTGCACAAGCAGCGCACCTACGCCATGGTTCTGGCCGAGCACCTCTCGGACGGGCAGGTCCTGGTGCTCGCGCCCGGGCGCTCGCTCGGCGCGGTGGAGACGGCCTGGATGCTGCGCATCGGCGGCTGCACGGCGGACGTGACGCTGGTGGAGGCACAGGGCCTGCCCTACTGGATCGCAGCCGAGGGGGCCGTGCTGCACCTGTCCGAGGCGGGCCCCGTGCCTGCGGCCACCCTGCCCCGCGGCCGGACCCATGTTCTGGAGGCGCTGGCGCCGGTGCTTCCCGATCTCGCCCATGCCGAGTCCGTTCTGGCATCCGGCTTCGCAGATCTGTCCGCCGCGGTGGAGCTGCCCGCGCTGATGATGGGTGGCGCGGGGCTCGCGGCCGCGGGGCCGGAGATCCCGATGGGCGGCAAACCATTGCCCGAGAACGCGACCTTCGCCGCCCTGATCGGCCCCGACCAGCGCAGCGTGATCGCCGCGATGGCAGAGGAACGCCGCGCCGTCGCGGCCGCCTTCGGGGTGCGCGACCTGCCGGAGACGGACGCCTGGATCGCGACCTTCGCCGGTGCGACCCGGGGCGCCGGCGCCCGGCCCGTCCCGGACCGGGACGCCGCCCGCGGGCTGATGCGCGACGGCGTGGTCGCGTCGCTCGCGCCGCTGGTGTCGGCTGCCGGGTTGGCCGGGGTCG
>CAZUVG010000270.1:0-4807 GCA_964623765.1 uncultured Roseicyclus sp. | reverse complement strand
TCGACATCGCGCTCCAGCGGGCCGAACTGGTCCGGCAGTTCCCGCTCTTCGCCGAACAGGGCGATGCCGTGCTGAAGCGCCTCGGCCGTGCGCTCGAGACGCGCTACGTCAACGCCGGCGAGGTCATCATCCGCAAGGACAGTGTCCCTCGCAGCGTGTTCTTCATCGCCTCCGGGGCGGTGGAACTTGAAACCGCCGGTCAGACATGGCGGCTCGGGCGAGGCGAGATGTTCGGGCAGATGGCGATCCTGCTGCAGAAGGCTCGCCGCGCCGAGGTTCGCGCCATCGCCCCCTCGACGCTGCTGGTGCTCGACGAAGCGCGGTTTCGCCGCCTGCTGGAGCGCAGCGAGGCTCTTCAGGGCGCCGTCCGGGCGAGCGCCGAGAAGCGCGGGGTGGACCCGGCCCAACTGTTCGAAGACACGGACGTCGTGCGCCCGGCAGAGGACCGAACGTCGGCGTGACTTCAGGCGAGCGTCTCGCCGAACTCGATGATGCTGCGCCCGGCGTCTGTCCCGGGCGTGATGATGATCTTCGCGCTGGCGATGCACGGGCGCAAAAACGCGATCGACCGGTCCAGCAGATCGTCGGCAACCTGCGTCACGGGATACCCTTTGCCGCTCAGGCTTTCTTCCCGATCAGTGAAGAGTGCATCGACATCGGCGCCCGTCGCGATGGAGAACAATCTCACGGTCGAGCCGATGGCGCGGTCCGTGACGACCTCCGCATCGTCCGGGATCGCGCGCACGTCGGCAACCCATGTTCATGTTCGCCGACGCATTCCCGCCGCCGCTATCCGGCCGCGGCGCCATTGGCGGAGCGGAAGGCCAGCCGCATCCGCTTCTCGGTCTCGATCAGCCCGAAAAAGACGACACCTGTTGCGACGATAAGCAGCCCGTCGAACAAGGGCACGGCCTCGGTTCCGAACACGGCCTGAAGCGGCGGCATGTAGGTGACGGCGAATTGGGCCGTGGTGACGGCGATGACGCACGCCCAGACTACCCGCGTTCCCCTCGCCGCCGCCCAGGTGAGAGACGTCCCGTGGATGTTGCGAATGAAGAAGAGGTGGAAAATCTCCAGCACGACGATGGTGTTCATCGCCATGGTCTGCGCGAGCTCTTGCGAATGCCCTTTGTCCAGCCCGTAGGTATACACACCGAACACGGCGGCCGAGAACAGGAGCGAGACCAGCGCTACGTGCCAGAGCAGCCCCCCGCCGAGCAGGGCTTCGCCGCGCGGCCGGGGCGGGCGCCGCATGGTTCCGGGTTCCGAAGGCTCGAACGCCAGAGCCAGCCCCAGCGTGACGGTGGCAACGAGGTTGACCCAGAGGATCTGCACCGCCGTGATCGGCAAGGCCATCCCGAGAAAGAGGGCGATGATGATCGGCATGGCCTCGCCCGCGTTCGTGGGCAGCGTCCAGCTGATGACCTTCTTGATATTGTCGTGGACGGTGCGGCCTTCGCGGACGGCGGCGGCGATCGAGGCGAAATTGTCGTCGGCGAGCACGAACTCCGCAGCCTCCTTGGCTGCCTCGCTACCCTTGAGTCCCATGGCGATGCCGGCATCGGCGCGCTTCAGCGCGGGCGCGTCGTTTACCCCGTCGCCGGTCATGGCGACAGTCAGCCCGCGCGACTGAAGGGCGGTGACGAGACGCAGCTTGTGAACGGGAGAGGTGCGCGCGAAGATGTCTGTCTGCACCGCTGCCTCCGCGAGCGCGGCATCGTCCATCGCCTCAAGATCGGCGCCGGTCAGGACGCGGTCGCGGTTTTTCAGGCCGATCATGCCTGCAATCGCCCGGGCGGTGGCCGCATGATCCCCGGTGATCATCTTCACGCGGATACCGGCGGCGTGGCACTCCGCCACCGCATCGATGGCCTCGGGGCGCGGCGGGTCGATCAGTCCGATGAGCGTAAGCCGCCCCTCCAGATCAGCGGTGCTCAGGATCGTGTGGTCCCGGGGAACCGCGCGGGCCGCCACGGCGATCACCCTCTGCCCCTCGGCCGCCAGATCCTCCAACATCCCGTTCCAGTGATCCGCGTCGAGTGGCTGGGCCCCGCCATCAGCGGCGCGCTGATCGGCGCAGAGCGCCAGCACCGCCTCCGGCGCGCCCTTCACGTGGATGCAGGCGCGGTCTTCTTGGTCGTGGTGGAGGACGGCCATGTATCGATGGGCGGTGTCGAATGGGATCGCATCGGTGCGGGTCCATTGCCGGAAAGGCTCGCCTCCCTCGCGGGTGATCTTTCCGGCGAGCGCCATCAGCGCGCCCTCCATGGGATCGCCCTCGACCCGCCAACCCGCCCCATGGGCGTGCAGCATTGCATCGTTGCAAAGCCCCGCAGCCCGCGCGAATTCCATCAGCACGGCGTGTTCGTCGGGGTGGGCGTCGGCCTCGCGCCAGCGCACCGCGCCCTCGGGCGCATAGCCACTCCCGCCGACGGAGTAGATATGCCCCGCCGCAGCCAGGGAAGCCACCATCATCTCGTTGCGGGTGAGCGTGCCGGTCTTGTCGGAGCAGATCACCGATACGGAACCCAGGGTCTCGATCGCGGGCAGGCGACGCACGATGGCGTTGCGTCGCGCCATGGTCTGAACGCCTACCGCAAGGGTGATCGTGAGCACCGCAGGCAGACCCTCTGGGATGGCCGCAACCGACAGGCCGACAACGGCCATGAACAGGTCCGCGAAGGGCAGGTGCCCAACGAAGTATCCGTAAAGCAGCAGGGAGGCTGCGACGATCAGGATGAAGACCGTCAGCCAGCGCGCGAAGCGGTCCATCTGCGCCACAAGCGGGGTGGTCAGGGTCTCGACGCGTCCGAGCATGCCGCTGATCCGCCCGATCTGGGTATCCGCACCTGTGGCGGCGACAACGCCCCGCCCGGCACCGGCGGCCACCAGCGTGCCGGAAAACAGCATCGAGGACCGGTCGCCCAAAGCCGTGCCCTGCGTGACGGGCGCCGTGTCCTTGTCCACTGGCACGGACTCTCCGGTCAGGATGGCCTCTTCCGCCTTGATGCCGCGCGCTTCGATCAGCCGCAGATCGGCGGGCACGCGGTCCCCGGCCTCGACCAGCACGATGTCGCCCGGGACGAGATCGCCCGCATCCACGCTGATCCGCCGCCGGTCGCGCAGGACGGCAGACCGTGGTGCGAGCATCCCGCGGATCGCGTCCATGGCCTGCTCGGCGCGACCTTCCTGGATGTAGCCGATCACGGCATTGACAAGGACTACCGCGAGAATGACTCCGGTATCGACCCAGTGCTGCAGCGCCGCCGTGACGGCGGCCGACGCGATCAGGACGTAGATCAGCACATTGTGGAAGTGTGACAGGAACCTCAGGAACGGGCTGCGCTTCGGCGGTTCGGGCAAGCGGTTCGGGCCATGTTCCGCAAGGCGACGTGTGTATTCCCCGGTGTCCAGCCCGCTCGACCTGGAAGCGAGGGCGTCCAGTGCCGTGGCCGAGGGCATGGCGTGATAGGCTGGAAGCTTTCGGTGCCTCGTCATCCGGGTCGGTCCGCCTTTCCGATGCGCTGCATAACGATACCGATCAGGACGCCTGCTTATCCTCGGATTCAATGGCCGGGATCTCGGTCCGCTCTTCCTCGGGTGCGCCGCAGAGCAGATCCACGGCACGGTCGGCCGCGTCCTGGAACGGCTCAAGTACCATGTCCGCGCCCGAGGCGAAGAGTTCCTCGGTGTCACGGGCGTGATGCGAAGCCACGGCCACACGACCGCGGAAACCGGAGGTGCGCGTGAGCTGGATAAGCGTCGTGCGCGTGTCCTCGTGGCTGAGACCTGTCGGGTGAATCGGCACGGTCGAGACGATCCACTCCGCCCGCGTGAGCGGAAGTTCCGCCACGAACTCCGGGTCGGTCGCGTCGCCGAACTCGGTCTCGAGGCCGAGCTCGCGCCAGCGCCGAATGGCCAGCGGGTTGAAGTCGACTCCCAGGACCTTGATGCCCCTTTTCTGCAGCCGGAGCCCGATCGCCGTGCCGAAGCGCCCCAACCCGAAAATGATCACCTTGTGTCCGTCGTTGCGATGCGCCCCGGCCTCGAAGGGCTCGCGCGGCGTGACCTTGCGCTCGAAGACATCCAGGAACCTCTCGAACACGGCATAGAGCTGATGCGAATAGGTGATCATGTAGGTCGATGCCGCGATGGTCACGAGCCCGACCATGGTGACGAGGCCCA
Organism: uncultured Roseicyclus sp.; assembly: GCA_964623765.1. Taxonomy (GTDB): domain Bacteria; phylum Pseudomonadota; class Alphaproteobacteria; order Rhodobacterales; family Rhodobacteraceae; genus Roseibacterium. Next base: position 622 of record CAZUVG010000270.1, on the reverse strand, counting down.
GCGCGTCCTCCTGCACATGGCCGAGCGACACCCCCATGGCGATGAAGATCAGGGAGAACTCGCTGATCTGTGCCACGGTCAGGCCGGCGAGGAAGCCCGTGCGCTTGCGGTAGCCCATCGCCCCCATGATCGCGAGCACGATGAGCGGGTTGCCGATCAGCACGAAGAGCGAGAACACGATGGCCCCGCTGACATGCGCACCGAGAAGCGACAGGTCGAGCGCCGAGCCGAGATCGATGAAGAAAAAGAGCAACAGAAAGTCGCGTAACGGGGCCAGCCGTGCGGAGATGGTCTCCCGGTAAGGCGTCGATGCCAGCGCGATACCCGCCAACAGACCGCCGACCTCCTTGCCGAGGCCCGCGATGTCGCCCGCCGCCGCGAACATCGCCGCCATGGCGATGGCAAAGATCACCAGAAGCTCCTGCGCGCGGGCCAGCCGCTCTGTCAGAGGATCCGCGACGTAGCGGACGAACATGATGACGAGCGCCACCATTGCCGCGCCGGAGAGCAAGGTCGACAGAACGCTGCCTTCGCCATCCCCGTCACCTTCAGTGGCCGCGCCGATGCCGATGGCCGAGAGCCCGATCATCGCCAGCACGACGACGAGGTCCTGCACGATCAG
>CAZUVG010000269.1:0-4822 GCA_964623765.1 uncultured Roseicyclus sp. | reverse complement strand
AGCAGCGCCGGCGACCCCAGCCCGCCCGCCCCCACCACGAGCACGCGCGCCTCCTTGAGCGCCAGTTGCCCTGCCCCGCCTATCTCGGGCAGCGTGATGTGCCGGGCGTATCGCTCCAGTTCCTGGTCGCTGAACGGTCCGTGCGTGGCGACAGTTGCCTGTTCCTCCCGGGCAGCCTCGACCGCCTCGGCACGCCCGCGCAGGCGGTGGAGGCCGACGCGGTAGAGCAGCACGAGCGCCACGCCCGCCGCCAGCAGCAGCCACAGCGCCGGCGAGCCGCCGGTAAGCTCCCGCACCGGATGGCCGTCCGGCAGCACGAGCTGCAATGCAAGGACCGCGACGAACAGCAGGCCCAGCATGTTGAGCCGCGCAGACCGCGGCACGCCCATCAGGTGGCCCATGCCCCAGATCAAGGCTGCCAGAAACAGGACGAAGAGCATCAGCCGACCCCCGTCGAACCGAAGCCGCCATGCCCCCGCGCGGTGTCGTCGAGGCGCGCCACCGCCACGTAACCTGCCTGCACCACCGGCGCGATCACGGCCTGCGCGATCCGGTCGCCATGCGCGATGCGATAGGGCTCCGGGCCCAGGTTGACGAGAAGCACGCCGAGCGGCCCGCGATAGTCGCTGTCGATCGTGCCGGGCGTGTTGGGAAGCGTGATGCCGTGCCTCAGCGCGAGTCCCGAGCGCGGACGGACCTGCATCTCGTAGCCCGCAGGGATCGCAACGCGCAGCCCGGTGGGGACAATGACGCGCGCCATGGGCTCCAGCACGAGCCCCCCCGCACGGTCCCCCGGCACAAGATTCGCCCGCAAATCCGCGCCCGCCGCGCCCGCCGTCGCGTAGTCCGGCAGCGGCACGTCCGCGTCCGCCCAATCCTCGCGCAGAACCTCGATCACCACGGACACGGCGGCCCCTTCATCTCTCTGAGAATACGCATGACACGGCCCGCGGTTCAGCCCAGCGCCTCGGCGATGCGTGCCGCGAGCCGCCGCGCGGTCTCATCCTTCGGCAACCGCGGCCACGTCTCGGCGCCCGCGGCGGTGATCAGCGTCACCGCGTTCTCCGTGCCGCCCATGATCGCCGTTCCCGGCGACACGTCATTCGCCACGATCCAGTCGCAGCCCTTGCGCGCCCGCTTCTCTCCCGCGTTGCGCTCCAGGTCCTCGGTCTCGGCGGCAAAGCCCACGACGAGTCGCGGCCGTCCGGCACCCATCTGCGACACCTGCGCGAGGATGTCGGGATTCTCGCCGAACCGAAGCGCGGGGAACGCGCTGTCTGCCGTCTTCTTGATCTTCCGGTCGGCGGCATTCTCCACGCGCCAGTCGGCGACCGCCGCGGCGAAGACCGCCGCGTCGGCCGGCAGCGCCGCCTCCACCGCGGCCAGCATCTGCGCCGCCGTGTCCACGTGCGCCACCTCCACCCCCTGCGGCGGCGGCACCTCGGCGGGGCCGGTGACGAAGCTCACCCGCGCGCCGAGATCCCGCAGCGCCGCGGCAAGTGCCGCGCCCTGCGCCCCGGAGGAACGGTTTGCGATGTAGCGCACGGGGTCGATGGGTTCGTGCGTCGGCCCCGAAGTGACCAGCACGTGCCGCCCCGCGAGCGGCCCGCCGCCCAGCGCCACACGCACCGCCTCGACGATCCGGGACACCTCCGCCATCCGGCCCGGCCCGAACTCGCCGCACGCCATGTTGCCTTCCTCCGGGCCGACCACGAGAATGTCGTCCCCGCGCAGGGCGGCGAGGTTCCGCCGCGTCGCCGGATGCTCCCACATCCGGACGTTCATCGCGGGCGCGATCAGCACGCGCTTGTCGGTCGCCATGAGCAACGTGGACGCGAGGTCGTCGGCATGCCCGCCTGCCATCTTCGCCATCAGGTCCGCAGTGGCCGGCGCCACGACGACGAGATCGGCGGCCCGGCTGAGCTCGATATGCCCCATCTCGGCCTCGTCGGTGAGGTCGAAGAGGTCGCGGTAGACCTTCTCGCCGGCCAGCGCCGAGGCCGAGAGCGGCGTGACGAACTCTTCCGCTGCGCGCGTCAGGACCGGGACCACGGACGCGCCCTGCTCGCGCAGGCGGCGGATCAGGTCCAGCGCCTTGTAGGCCGCGATGCCGCCGCCGATGATGAGAAGAATTCGCCTGTCGGCCAGCATGTCCGGTCCGCTCTGGAGTCGCGCGCCGCGTCGGAGCGGAGGTTAGGTCCCGGCCACGGTCGGGGCAATGCCGAATTCCGGCACTGCCGGGCAGGCGCCGCCCGGCGCCATCTCGGCATCCATGGCGAACAGCGCGTCGAGATCGCCAGAGAGCCGCGCGAGCGCCAGCGTCACGCAGACCCTCTCCTCGGCATAGCTGCCCCAGATCGCGGCGGGCAGTGGCTCTCCCGTCGCCGCCCGGGCGACCATTCCGGGCGGCGCGGGGCCCAGCGCCACGTAGTCGGCGAAGCCCTCGTTGATCCAGCGCGGCATCCGCACGATGCGCAGGCGGCCGACGCGGTCGGCGACCATCAGGTGCGTGATCTCGTGCACGAGGTAGTAGCTCAAGGTCCGCGGCGGCGGCACCGCGCGCCCGCCCCGGACAAGGCGATTGCGGCGAAGATCGGCGTGGCGCAGGAAGACGTTGCGCGTCGAGGCCACCGGGTAGGTCAGCCCCGAGGCGCGCGGACTGCCCGCGAAGAACAACTGCACCGGCCAGCCCTCCTCCACCAGCCACACGTCGACCGTGTGATCGGGCAAGCCGAGCGGCGAGGCCGTGAAGGCCGCCGTCACCTCCTGCGCGAGGCGCTCGGCCTCCGGGGGCAGCGGCGCGACGGCGTGGAACGTCACGAGGCCACCGCCCCGGGCGTGACGGAAGAACGGATCGGGCCGGGCGACCGCGGCGACAAGACCGCCGTAGGCGGCCAGCGTCAGCAGGAAGCCCGCAAGGCTCAGGCGGAACGCGAGGCGGAGTAGGCGCGGCGGCATGGCGTCAGTCTGGCCTTCCCGGACGCCCGTGAACCAGACAGCGAATCGCCGCGCCATCGCCGCGAAAGGGGCCACGGCGCAGCGACTGCCGGACCAGCGCCAAAAGGGCGGCGTCAATCGCGTTGGCATCGGACGTGAGCACCCGCCGCCTCGGCGATCCGTTCCGGCCCCACGCCGCGGTGAGACCATGCGGGGCCGGGCCAACGAAACAAAGGGGCTAGCGGAAGGCCGCGCAAGGATCGGGGCGGTCGACAGGGTCCGCCACGGCCCAGAGGTCGTAGGGCGGATCGCCCTCGGGAGCTTCCTCGAACTGGGCGAGGCTCACGATTTCCACCTCCGGCGCCGCCATCGCGAGAAGCGACGGCACACCCCAGTCCCGACGCGCATGGCCGTTGCCGGTGATCATCACGACCGGGGCACCATGCGTCTCGAGCGCCGCGAGCGCCGCCGCGGCCAGCATCGCGTCGCGCAGCCGCTGGGCCTCGACGAAACCCGGAAGGATGTCGTCGGGCAGAGCGTCGCAATGGGCGGCAAGCTGCGCGGCCTCCCGCGTCGCCTGGTCATCTTCGTCCAGCGGATCGGCAAGGCCGAACGCCGCGGCATCGCCGGGAAAGACGGCGGCTGCGCCCACATCGAAGGCGCGGCGCGCCTCGTCGCGTGGCACCTCGGCACCGTAGACGGGAACGGAGGCCGCGTTGGCGAGCATTGGGTAATACATGGCGAAATCCGGCCAACCTGACGCCGCCCAGTCGAGCGCGTCGGCCAAGGCGCTTGGATCGCCGGCAAGAGCGGGTGTGACGCGTGCCGCCTCTTGCGCGGTGAGCATCTCGAAGACGATGGCGGCCGGCTCGATCAGGTCGATCGCGGCGGCCTGCAGGACGTGGTGGGCCGGGTTGTCATGAACCTCGCCAAGGATCACGACGTCGGCGCCCGATGCCCGGTCGGCCACTTCGGCAGCGCTGGCGACGGGGTCCGCGTGCCCGGTGGGAGAGGACAGGAAAAGGGCGGCCGCGGCCATGAAGGCCGCGCGCCGTGGGACGGCATTGGATCCGCGCGACATCGTACACGTCTCCTAGCTGATGACCGGGCAGGTCAGTTGGCGGACGCGACGACCAGCCTCTCGGGGCGGATCGCGGCGTCGGACACGACACCGCTTGCCGCACGCTCGGCGATGCCGAGCGGCGGCGCCGAAAGCCCGCCTGCCGGCGACTGCGCGACGAGACTCGCGCCGAAGATCAGCGCCAGGAGCGCGAGGGGCGCATGGAGAATCAGACGGCGAGGAATGACCGAACCTCCTTCGATTGCGCCTCGAGCGACTTGCGCATCTTGGCGAAGGCGGCAGCCTCCAGCTGGCGGACGCGTTCCTTGGAGAGACCGAGTTCGGTGCCGAGGCTCTCCAGCGTGCGCGGGTCCTCTCGCAGCTTGCGCTCGCGGACGATGAAGCGCTCCCGCTCGTTGAGCGCGCCCATGGCGTTCACGAGCCACTCGCGCAGCGTCTCCATGTCGTGGGCATGCTCGACGCTATCGGAGGCCTGCTCGCTCTCGTCCTCGAGCGTGTCGATCCATTCGCGCCCCTCGTCATCCACGGATTGCGTGGCGTTGAGCGAATAGTCGGACCCGGCGAGGCGCCCCTCCATCATCTCGACGTCGTGCAGCGGCACGCCCACCTCTGTCGCGATCATCTGGCGAAGCTGGTGCTTGTCGAGCGTCTGCCCCTCAGCCATCGCTTCCCGCTCGAGCCGCGCCTGCACGCGACGCATGTTGAAGAAGAGCGACTTCTGCGAGGAAGTCGACCCGGTGCGCACCATCGACCAGTTGCGCATCACGTAGTCCTGGATCGAGGCCTTGATCCACCAGACGGCGT
>CAZUVG010000268.1:0-4830 GCA_964623765.1 uncultured Roseicyclus sp. | reverse complement strand
GGGCTCGACATCCTCGCGGCGGTGCGCGCGCGCGTGGGCTGCCCGGTCCTGACCGACGTCCACGCGCCCGGGCACTGCGCGCCCGCGGCCGAGGCATGTGACATCCTGCAGATTCCCGCCTTCCTCTGCCGCCAGACCGACCTGCTGGTGGCTGCGGGCGAGACCGGGGCGGCGGTCAACGTCAAGAAGGGCCAGTTCCTCGCGCCGTGGGACATGGCGAACGTGGCGGCCAAGGTCGCCTCGACCGGGAACATGCGCATCCTTCTGACCGAGCGCGGCGTCTCATTCGGCTACAACACGCTGGTTGCCGACATGCGGGCGCTGCCGGAGATGATGAAGACGGGCTATCCGGTGGTCATGGACGCGACCCATTCCGTGCAGCAGCCCGGCGGGCGCGGCGATGCCTCGGGCGGACAGCGGGAGTTCGCCCCGGTCATGGCGCGGGCGGCTGTGTCGCTCGGGATCGCGGCGGTCTTCATCGAAACGCACGAGTCGCCCGACCGGGCGCCTTCGGACGGCCCCAACATGATACCGCTTGGGCGCATGCCTGCCCTCGTGCGGAGCCTCATGGCCTTCGACGCACTCGCCAAGGCTGACTCCATCCGGCTCTGAAGAGCTTGCCCTTGCTGCCGGAAACCGCCTCCGCCGCCTTCCGAGAGCAGCGCTGGCCGCGCTCGGCCACGCCGACAAAAGTCGTTCGCGGGACTTGATCCCCCCCGGGCGATTGAGTAGCTAGCACGGCACGGTTGGGGTGTAGCCAAGCGGTAAGGCAGCGGTTTTTGGTACCGTGTACCGTAGGTTCGAATCCTACCACCCCAGCCAGTTCCGTATTTTTATCAAAATTCAATACGTTGCGCGCCAGAATTGGTGCATGATGGCACAGGCATCTGGTACAGGTTTCTGGCACTGCATAGCCCTGCGGCGCGCCTCGGGAACGCACGAGTCAGCGACACCGCCTGTCGGAGGCCACCCGCAGGACCCTTGCCGAGGCGCCCGCCTCCGTCGAGGCCAAAGAGCCAGATTGTCGGCGATCGCGCCGTCGTTCACCATGGTCCAATCGATCTGCATATTGCGGTCGGCGAGGAACAGGACGCGCTTGTTGCCTTCGGGGTTCCAGCGCCGCGATTTCCACAGCCGCCAGATGATCTGGAATGCCGTGTAGGTCTTGCCCGTGCCGGTCGCCGTGACCAACAGAACCTGGTCCGGACCCTTGGCCCTGGCCTCGATCGCCGCGTCTTCAGCGTTTGGGCATAGTCGAGCGCCTGCTGCATGCCGTCACCGACACTGGGAGCGCCGTCCTTCGCCTCAATCAGCGCGATCGGAATGTTCGGCTTGCCGCGCACGATGATGCGGCCCTTGGTTAAATCGACATCCTCCCGAACCTGCACCATCTCGTCCCAGCCGGCGCGATTGACGGCACGCAGGATGAACTTGGTGCAGATGTGGCGGTTTGGAGAGGCTTCGCTTGTCCACGCCAGTCAGCCGCCCTCCGGATCCTGCCATGGATCGATCACCTCGACACCGCAGCACTCGAAATCGCCGACGTTCCGGGTTGCCATGGCAGCACCGCAGGCGCGGGCGATGGCCGCAATCTGGCAGTCAGGAAAGCTGATCGGCCGACCCGCGGCGCGGCGGTCGGCGAAGATGTCGGCGAAGGCTTTTTCCGCGGCGCTGTCGAACGGCAGCACCCGACCCGCGAAGTGGTCGGCGACCATCGCGTCGATCTCCGCAATCAGGCGCTCGCGGCGCTTGCCCTCCGGCAGGATCACCGCATCACGCCGCAACGCGGCCTCCCCCACCGCGCTGAGAGGAAGGGTGGCGGCGTCCTGACGGCCGAACCAGCCCAACACGGCCAGGGCGGGTTTCGACCGCATAAGCTCGGAGATGACATTGGTGTCGATCACGATCACGGCTGCCTTCATCAATCGAAGCGCGGGGGTTCGGGCATCGGCTCGCGGGGCGGCAGATCGGGGTCCACTCCGCCAATGGCTGCAAAGCGGCGATGAATGGCTTCACCAAGGTTTTCAGGCGGCGCCCGTCTGACGACTGCCTGGCGCAGGATTTCCCGCGCCTCCTCTTCCATCGAGCGGCCGTGCTCGGCCGCGCGGATGCGCAGACTGCGCTTCAACGTGTCGTCGAGATTTCGAATCGTGATGCTGGCCATGATGCCCTTTATCGGTCTCGTGCGAGGTAAGGCGATGATTGCAATGCAACCAACCAAGGTCGTCCAGCAAGGGCGGGCTGGATTACGGATTCCGCTGATTTCCCAGAATGGAAGCCAGTAGCTGGCGATGTCCCTCGCTTCGCCCGCCAGCATACGAATGTCGCCAGGAAGGAACTGCCAACTTCCTCAGGGCGTGGTTGAGTGCGGAACGCGACGCGGTAGAACTCCTCGGCCACCGAACTCACCCCGCGCCGAGGCGCGGATGCAGGCCGAATGGGTCCGGCATGCGATGCGCGACGGCCCCACCGCGCCGCCGGCGGGCCTCGCGCCGGAGTTCCGGCCGGCTCCGTCGCCCCGCGAGGACGTCGCCTGGCCGACCGCCTCGCCACGATGCCGGGCAGCGAATCCCTCGACGCCGTCCCGGGACTTGCGCCCACCGCCGGTCGGGTCGCACTGAGGCGCGATCTCAGGCATTCGCAAGGAACTGCACTGCGACCGCTCCTGCGTAGATCGCGAGGAGCAGGATGCTTTCCGCCCCGATCCGCGCAGGACCCTGCCTTTGCCGCAGGATCAGGCCGCCGATCAGGATGCCGGTCATCAGGAGCGCGGTGGAGATCCAGTAGTAGTCCGCATCGCCCACGGCGTGATAGAGCGAGCCCTCCCGGTAGGAGATGTCGGACGCCATCAGGAAGAGGGTGTCGAAGGTGTTTCCCCCGATGATGCCGCCCACCGCGAGTTGCAAGGCGCCGCGGCGCACGGCGGCGACGGTCGTGACCAGTTCCGGCATCGAGGTCACGACAGCGGTGGCGAGCGCGCCCACTATCGAGTCCGCGATCCCCGTCCTGTCGGCCAGTTCCGAGGCGCTTTTCGCGATCACGTAGCCCGCCGTTCCCATCAGCAGCATGAGAACCCCGAAGGTCAGCAAGAGGCGCCGGGTGCTCTGGGCGCGGCTCTCCTCGTCCTCCTCGTCGGGCTGGTCCTTCTTCGTGTCCTCGGTATCCACGGGCGTCCACATGGGTTCCTCGTGGACCGTTCTGCCCGCAACCAGGCCGGCGGCGTAGACGAGCGGGATGGCGAAGGACACCGGGTGCACTGCCCAGATCGTGAACTCGGGCGAGGACAGCGCAAGGAACGGCAGCGTCAGCAGCACCATCAGAACGATGCCCTGGAACACGTTGCCGAGATCGGCCGCGGCATGTTCGAGATTGATCTTGCGATAGAACATGTCGGCGACAGCCAGGAACAGGGTCTGCGCCGCAATCCCGCCCACGCTGTTGGAGAACGCAAGCGATGCGCGACCGTCGACCGCCGCGGTGATCGAGACGATGATCCCGCTCAGGGACGTCGCGGCCCCCAGCAGGACGCCGCCGATGATCGCCTCGCCAAGACCCGTGCGATCCGCCAGCCGGTCGGCCAGACCGGTTATCCGGAGGCCCGAGAAGAAGATGACGGCGCTGGCCGCGAGGAACGCCCCGATGAGGATTGTCGTCGAGAAATCGTCCCACATTGTTCGCTCCCTGCCCGGTGCATGGAAGGGCCGGTCGGCGTCCTCGCCAGAAGCCCCCCTCGGCGTTACTCCCGAGGTCGAACGCGCACCCACAGAAACAGGTTCAGAGCTTGAGGGCTGTTCCTGGAGCTTGTCGCCGGACGGCGCTACCAGTAAGGGTCGCCTCGCCAAAAGTGGCGGGATGAAATCTCGCCTGAACTTTTTTCCCGACCATCTCAGATGCTTGATCTTGAGATGTGGTAGCGGAGGAGGGACTCGAACCCCCGACACAGGGATTATGATTCCCCTGCTCTAACCGACTGAGCTACTCCGCCGAGGCCGGTGGCGGAGGTATTTCAGGCGCGCGGGCGCGTCAACACCAAAACTGCGTCACCCGCGATCGGGGCTGCGGGCCGCCACGGCCTCCACCTCGACCTTGAACTCCGGCCGGGTGAAGCCCGAGACGATCACCAGCGTCGAGGCCGGAAGCCCCTGCAGGCCCGCACACCACCGGTCGCGCGCGGCCATGTATCCCGCCATGTAAGCGCGGTCAGTGACGAAGGCGTTGAGGCGCACCGTGTCGGCGCGCACGAAACCCGCCTCGGCGAGGATCGCGTCGATGGCGGCAAAGCACAGCTCCGCCTGATCCTCGGTCGCTTCCGGTATCTCGCCCTGTGCCGTGATCCCGAGCTGGCCCGAGGTGAAGACCCATTCGGTGCCCGCCGGCACATGGATGCCATGGGAATAGGCCGCGAAGGGCGGGCGGATGCCTTGCGGCGCGAGCGCGGCGAGATCGGTCAGGGGCATGGGGCTTCCGAAGCTGGACTGTTGCAGCGACAGCCTCGCGCCAAGCAGAGCCGCTGACAAGACCGACCGGTCGCGCTTTTCAAGCCTGCCCAAGAATCGGGCAAGCCGCATCCGGACCCGGCGATTACCTGTGCCCTGCGCCACCGCGCCCCCGTGCCGCTTGCCGCGGACTTCCCCGTGGGAGCGCCGCCTCTACCGTGAGCGCCACAGCTTTACACCCACGGGGAGAACCATTCTCATGCTTCGCACGTCCCTCTTCGCGCTGACCGCCGGCCTCGCCGCGGGCGCCGCCCATACCCAGGAACTGACGCAGGTCACCTTCGGCACCAACTGGCTCGCCCAGGCCGAGCACGGCGGCTTCTACCAGTCGGTG
>CAZUVG010000267.1:0-4830 GCA_964623765.1 uncultured Roseicyclus sp. | reverse complement strand
ACAGCGACGGCATCATCGGCATCTCGCGGACCGATCAAGGCGGCTACGCCCTGCGCGTGCAGAGCAGGGGCGGAAAGCAGTTCTACCTCAACCGCGCAGTGCGCGAGATCGTGGGCGATTTTTCTGGCCGAGGCAGCAGCCCGAAAACAGCCGCTGCGCGGAGCGGTGCGGACCTCGCCCGCATCCTGAAAATCTACTCTGACAACCTCGGGACAACGTGGGAAACGACGGGGCACAAGGACGAGGCGAGGGCGATCACCGGAGAGCAGGTTTTCGGTCAGCGCGGCTCTGACAATGCGGGTGACCGCGAGATGCGCGCCGACCCCGATCCGACGCGGGCCGATCTCAAGGCTGTGGCTGACGATCTGGCCGGGGAGATGCGCGCGCAGGGGCTCGACAGGGTGCCGCTCAAGGTCGTGCGTGAGCTTCACAGCCGGGCGACGGGGCAGCCGATCGCGGGGCGGTTCACGGCATCGGGCGGCGTGGAGGTTGCGGCCGGGGGCGGTGCCCGCGGCGTGCTGCGCCACGAGGTCGTCCATGCCCTGCGCTCTGAGGAGATGTGGGGCAAGCCCTACGGCCTGTTCACTCAAGACGAATGGCGGGGGCTTGTCCGGGCGGCGCAGGCCGAGCCGGCGATCATGCGGTCGGTGCAGGAGCGGTATTCCGACCTTCCGCAGACGGCCAGGACCGAAGAGGCCGTGGCCGAGCTCTACCGCACGGCGATGGCCCGGATCGACGCGGAGACGACGGCCGGTCGCGCGCTGCGCAAGCTCCGCGCCTTCCTGCAGGCCGCTTCCAACGCCTTCCGCGGCCGGGGCTTCCAGAGCGCGGCGCTGACCATGCAGCGCATGGCGGCCGGCGAGATCGGCGGTCGGGGGCCGGATGGTCCGGGCGGAGGCGCTCGGGAGGGCGTTGTCGACAGCGAGATGCGCCTTCCGTCGTTCAAGACCGGCACCGAAGCGGACCCGGCCTCGCCGAAGGGTATCCCGACCGGCTGGGGGGGGCCGAAGGAGTGGCGCAAGAAGGGCGCCGATCTGTGGCAGGACATGCTCACCGACGCGATGGGCGCGACGTGGGGCAAGTCGATGAACGTCCTGTCTCTGGTGCCCGGCCGGCCGCTGATCGAGGAGCTTGCCGCGGGCCTGCCCGGCGCGCAGCGGTATCTTGGTTTCAAGGTCGAGATGGACGCTTTGCGCCAGCAATGGCATCAGATCACGGACGAGGTGGCGCAGCGGTGGGTGCGTCTGGGGTGGAAGAACCCCAAGGCGAACCGCGCCCTGATGGACCTGATGCACCAAACGACTCTCGCCGGCATCGACCCGGCGCAGGATCCCGACCTTGAAGGTCTGGACGACCAGCAGGCGGCCGACAAACGCGAAAGCTGGCAGCGGTTCAAGGGCAAATACGACGCGCTGCCCAAGCCCTTCCAGTCGATGTATCGCGAGGTGCGCGACACCTACGCGAAGATGGCCGACGACTTCGATCAGGCGATCATCGACAATCTGCGGGTGGCCAACGAGATCGCGGTGAAGCGCGCCGAGCGCACGTATTCGCGCGAGATGCAGCGCGCCAAGGAGGATTACGACTACGAGGCGCAGGAGGCCGAGGAGGCATACCGGCGGCAGCTTGACCGGATCGCCGAGGGGACGGGCAACGACAAGCAGAAGGCAGAGGGGCGCAAGGCGGCCAAGGTGCGGCGCGACCGGACACTCGACGGCTTGAGGCGCGTTCGGCAGAAGGCGGAGGAGGCATCGCAGGAGAAGCGCGACCGGGTGCGCGCGAGCGCGCAGCGGATGACGCAGGCAAGGATGCTGGAGTTCCGCCGGGAGTTCGAGAGCAACCGCATGTCGGGGCCGTATTTCCCGCTCGCGCGCTTCGGCAACTACTTCGTGGTCGCGCGCAACAGCAAGGGGCAGGTCGTCTCCTTTTCCCGCGCGGAGCGGCAGGCCGACCAGAAGCAGATCGCCCGCGAGCTTGAGGCAGACGGCTACACTGTCGAGACAGGGGTGCTCGCGCAGGAGGGCACCGATCTGGTGCGCCATGTCGATCCCGGCTTCGTCTCGAAGGTGCAGAGCCTTCTGGGGGATTGGGACGCCGACCCTGCGCTGATGGACACGATCTGGCAGCGGTGGCTCGAGACGCTTCCCGATGCCTCGCTCCGCAAGAACCGCATCCACAGGAAAGGGCGGCGCGGCTTCAACAACGACGCGCTGCGGGCGTTCACGCACCACGTCTTCCATGGCTCTCACCAGCTGGCCCGGCTCAAGTATGGCCTGCAGCTCGAGGATGCGATCGAGGACGCCTACGTCGACGCGGAGCACGTCGAGGACAACAACCGCGCGACCCTTGTCGTGGACGAGATGGTGCGGCGGCATCAGGTCGTGATGAACCCGGACGTGGCGCCCTGGACGACCTGGGCCTCGTCGCTGGCCTTCGTGTGGTATCTGGGCGTGACGCCGGCGGCGGCGCTGGTCAACATCTCGCAGACGACGGTGGTGGGCATCCCGCTCATGAAGGCCGCCTTCGGCGACCGGACCACGACGGGCAAGATCATGGCCGAGCTCGGCCGGGCCGGCAAGAGCTTCGTGCAGGGGCAGGCGACTTCGCTGGACGGCGGCACGCTTGAGGGGCGCGGCCTGACCAGCGACGAGCAGGCCGCGATGCGGGAAGCGCACCGCCGCGGCACGGTGGACCGCACCCAAGGCCATGACCTCGCCGCGGTGCAGGAGACCGGGGTGGAGTATGCCCCTTACCGCACGATGGCGATGAAGGGGATCAGCTTCTTCTTTCACCGGGCGGAGGTCGCCAACCGTGAAGCGACCTTCCTCGCCTCCTACCGGATCGCGCGGGACGCGGGCATGCCGCACGACAGCGCCATCGACAAGGCGTCAGCCCTGACGTGGAAGGTCCACTTCGACTACCAGAACAACGCCCGCGCTCGCTTCATGCAGGGCAACTGGCCGCGGGTGTTCCTGATCTTCCGCCAGTTCACCGTGAACATGCTCTACCGGCTGTTCCGCGACACGCATCAGGCGCTCAACGGCAAGACTGCGGAGGCGCGCCGGGAGGCGAAGACCCAGCTTGCCGGCATGACGCTCTCGATGGCGGCGCATGCGGGCATCACCGGGGTCTGGGGCTACGGGCTCTTCACCGCGCTCGCGGCGATGTTCTTCCCCGACATGGAAGGGGACGACATCGACGAGTGGCTGCACGACGCGCTGATCTGGGAAGGTCAGGGCGCGGGGCCTGCGGCCTGGAATTACATGGCCGGCATGGCGCTCAAGGGCGTGCCGGGGCAAGTCACGGGGATTTCGCTGACGGAGCGGATCGGGATGCCGAACCTCTGGTTCCGCGACCCCTACTTCAACAACATGGATACGGCCGGCAGCCTGCAATACTACATCCAAGAGATGCTGGGGCCGGTGCCCTCCATCGCCTTCGGCATCGGCCGCGGGATCGACACGGCGTCGCAGGGCGAGGTGTGGCGCGGCGCGGAGCAGGCGCTGCCCAAGGCGGTCAACGACGTGATGCAGTCGGGGCGCTTCCTTGTCGAAGGCGTGACCACGAGCCGCGGCGATCTGGTCGTGGACGACGTGAGCCCCTACGAGGCGCTCGTGCAGGCGATCGGCTTCACGCCTGCGCGCATCGCCGAGCGGTATGAGAACAACCGCCGCATGCGGAACCTTGAGCGCGAGATCCTCGACCGGCGGTCCCGCCTGCAGGGCGAGATCGCCGACCGTCTCATCGACGGCAAGGAGATCACGCCCGCGATGATGCGCAAGGTGCGCGAGTTCAACCGCGAGTATCCGATGGCCGCGATCACGCGCGACACGGTGCGCCGCTCGGTGTCGGCCCGCAACCGTTACACGCAGGGCGTCGAAGGGGGCGTGAACGTGGATCAGCGCATCCGGCCTCAGATCGAGGAGCGCATGGCGCCTGACCTATACGGCTGACGCCGGATTTGGTAGATATAGCGCAGATAGCGATAGGAGCACGCCATGCCCGCCGGCAACTTCATCCTCTACGCCACCGCGCTGGAAAACATCCTCGACGGCGCGGTCGACCTCGACGCCGACAGCTTCCGCATGGTCCTGCTCGACGACACCTACACGCCGGCGCAGAACACCCACAACGCCTGGTCCGACCTGTCCGCCGCCGAAGTGTCGGGCTCGGGCTACACGGCGGGCGGCCAGTCGGTCACGCTGACCTTGAACCGCACGGGCAACGAGGTGGCGGTGGATTGCGGGAACGTCTCGTGGGCGGCCTCGACGATCACCGCCAAGTATGCGGCGGTCGTGAAGGACGGGAACGGCGACGGTGCGCTCGACGCGGCCGACATCCCCATCTTCTTCGCCGACCTGGAGACAGGCGGCGGCACGGTGGCTTCCACCAACGGCACGTTCGCGGTGAACATCAACGCCGCGGGCCTCTACGTGTTCACCGCCGCGACGAGCTGACCCATGCCCCGGCTTGTCAACCGCGCCAAGATGACGACGGCCACGACCGGGACGGGGGCGATCACGCTTGGTTCGGCAGTGGCCGGGTTCCAGAGCTTCGCAGCGGCCGGGGTGCAGGACGGCGACACGGTGCGTTACTGCGTCGAGGACGGCGATGCGTGGGAGATCGGCCTGGGTGCCTACACCGCGTCTGGCACGACGCTGACGCGGGGGCCGACGGAAAGCAGCGCGGGCGGCTCTGCGATCTCCCTGACGGGCTCGGCAGAGGTCTACGTGACGGCCGAGGCCGCCGACATCAGCGTCAGGAAGCAGACCGCAACCCACACGTCAGGCACGATCACGCTCGACCTGAGCGCGGGGCGGTGGTTCGAGT
>CAZUVG010000266.1:0-4836 GCA_964623765.1 uncultured Roseicyclus sp. | reverse complement strand
CGTCCCTGCCAGGGCGGGTGTTGTAGGCGGGCGGGTGGCCCTGCTCGATGCCCTCGCGGCTCATTGCGCCGCCTCCTGCCCCGGCATCCGGTAGGTCCGATAATGGTGGACGACCTCGCTCACGGCGCGGTTTTCGCAGACAAGCGCCATAAGGGCAATGCCGGCTTGCCGTGAGCTTCCGCCGATACGAGTTGCAACGTCCTGCGCGGTGCGCCACCGGCCGTCAGCCATCACCCGCGCCGTGGACGTGCGGACTTCGGCGCTGGTGATGGGCTGATCCTGGTTCGGCTTCATCTTCTGTATCGCCTGCATGCGGGTTCCTTCCGTGGTCGCTGAGAAAAGATATATCTGATTTGCAAGTTTTGCGTATGGGGCTCCTTGGGGGCGTAGCAGGCCCCCTTGGGGCCCTTGCCCAAGGGGCCCCGGGTGGCGGGGGCTTGACGAAAAAAAAATCGGTGGTAAACTCGTCGGCGTTAGCCACGAGTTCACAAAGACCACTTAGGCGGCGAACTTCATGTACATCTTTGAGCGCAGACCCGGCACTGACTGGGTTAACGTGACCGTTGCGCAGCCCGGTTGCGTCTACAGCGGCCGGGTCGGCTTCAACCTCACCCAACGCCGCTGGTGCCGTGAGAGTACCTACCTGCCGCCTGTAATCGAAGATGATGAACTCCCAGCCATGCGCGCGACTATTGAGACGATGTTCAGTCATCAGACTTCTCCCGCCGTGTGATCTTGTTGAGGCGCATCCGCCCTTCCCATCCAGGGCGGTGCGCCAGCGTCTCACGCCAGACGCTAAACCACGTCTTTTCCGGGAAGGGTGCGCCGCGCACCTTGTACCAGTCGGCCACCCCGGTCGCCCCTTCGTAGGGGCCGCCTTCTTTGACCTCTCGCCCGCCGGCACGGCTGATGTGAAGGATCTGGTCCATGCTGTTTTCGGCCATGTCGCCATACGGCGTCTGCCCGGTGTCGCTGTTCTTGGGCGCATGGTGGGAGAGGATCAGGAGCGAGTTGTGCCGCTGCACCATCGGCTTGACGTTCTCGTGCAGCGCGTTCCAGAGCAGCGCCGAGCCCACGCTTTCCGTCGCCTTGGCGTCGGCGTAGACAAGCCCCGTCAGGACCGTGTCGAGCACCACGAGGCAATGCGCGGCGAAAACGTCTTCCAGCCACAGCGGTGGCGCCGCGACGTTGATCCGGCGCGGCACTTCCGCGTATCGGATGCGGTCGTGCCGCCATTCCCCCAGGCGGGCCCGCCAATCCTCGGCGTCCTGTTCCCCCGACAACCACAGCACCGGCCGGCTGTCTGGTAGAGTGACGGGTTCCCCGAACAGGTGCCCGTCGCTTTCCACGGATGCACAGAACAGGTCATGCAGGAGGTTCGTTTTGCCCGCGTTCGAGCGGCCAAACACCATTGCCACTTCCCGCGTCCGAAAACAGCCCCACACCCCATGCTTCGGGGGCATGGCGTCGATCCGGGCCACCATTCCGGCCAGCGTTTCGATGTGCAGCCTGTCAGGCTCTTCGGCGGCGTCCAGCGCCGCCATGATGCCCGCAACACCTTCGGCCCGCCAAAGGTCATTGGCGTCTTTGTGCGGGCTCTGTGGAGCGCACACGCGCGCTCCGGCGCATCGCGCGGAGTGGTCCAGATCCTCACGGGTGCCGTCCGCGTCTGCGAAGGCGATGACGCCCTCGCCTAACAGCCGCTTGGGGACCATCATGGCAGCGCGCACGCGCGCGTTGCGCCCCGCCTCCATGCAGGCTGCGGCGATGCTCAAGGCGTCTTCCGGCCCCTCGCAAACGATGTCCTCGCCATCGCCGTCAAGGGCCACGAAAGCGCCGTCGCCTATCGGGCCGACCGACAGCTTGCGCTTGCGCCCATCCTCGAAAACGAAGGGCTCGCCGCGCTGGTCTATCGACACCCTTTGCAGGGCCACGATATCGCCAGCGGCATCGGTCACGCCAAAGATGCAGTAGTGATAATCTGCGCTGCGGTCGTGCCGGACTGCGGCAGATACCTGGTGCGGCTCAAGCCCGCGCCGTTTCAGGTATGCCTCGGCAGGTGTCCCGAGGATGTCTTGCGCGCGGCGCCAGATGGCGCGTGCATCGTCGCTGGTCGTCTTGCGCGGCTCGCGCAGGTCGATTTCTACGGGTTCCTCGTCGCCAGGATTGACGGCGCTACGGAGGATGCGAAGTTTGGGCCCGGTGCCGTGGGTGGCGTCGGTTGCGATCCGGTGTTCGGTCGGCTCCTTGCGCCCATCGCGGATCGCGCGCGAAAGCACCTGCTCGACCTCTCTCTTGGTCAGGCCGGTGTTCAGGGCGATGTTGGCAAGCTCGCGGTCGAATGCCTCGGCGCTGCCGTTTGCAATGTGCCGGATGCGGCCCCATCTGTAGCCGGCATCACGCAGCGCCCTGTTTCGGTTGCCCGGAGCGGTGTAACGGAGTGCGTCCGCGATCCGGCCGAACGACGCGGAAATCCATGCTTCCGGGTGGCTGATTTCCAGATCGCTCATGGCTCTAGTTGCTCGGCCCTCATGGCGAAGTAGGCTTCCAGTCCGTGCTCGAACGCGGCCTTGAAGTTTTCGCCGCCCAGGGCTTGCACGGTCTGCTTGTCAGTTAGCTCGACCAGCTTGACGGCGGCGGCGCGCATGGCTGCTTCGCGGTCTATCGCTTCTGTTCGGGTGTAATTCCGGTCGTTCCTGTCGGGCAGCGCCGCCTTGTGCTCGGCGCAGGCCCACAGGGTGACGCGCTTGTCAGGGTGCGGAGCGCCGAACGATCCGGGTTTGCCGCAGGTGATGCAGGGGCCCATTCACGGCATCCTCACCTTCGGCTTTTCGCCATGCTCGAAGCGGGCGGATCGCGCGATCTGCGCAGATCGTTCCCATCCTTTTGGAAAGTCGCAAAACGTTCCAAAAACGTCGCCCTCTAGCGGGTCTCCCGTGCAAAAGGACCACTTTGCATTTGAACCCCTGGAAACTTCTTCAAGTTTAAGTATCTCCTTTTCTCTTGGGCACGGCGGAACAAGCGTTGAAAACGCGCCCTTTGCATTTTGAAATACACCGTGCCTGTCGGCGGTTTGGATCAGAAACCAAAACTCACTCTTTGTGTTTTCACCCCAAGCGCCATGCCCGCCAGAAATGTCGCTTCTGATATTAACCAGTGAGCTATTAAAAGCATCCCGACTAAACCCGACCAAAACAGGCTTGCCAAGCGCCCTTGCATACCCAGCCTCAATCAGGGTGCCGTAACAATCGTGGCTGTCAATCCACGCGAAAAATATGTTGCAGTTAGTAATTGCTGTCATGCACTCGCGGTAGGTATCAGATGAGCCTGCCGGGAGGCCCTCAAAGCATGGGGCCTCTCCTTGCCCGTGGGTCGCTGGACCATGCCCACACCCGTGGTCGCACGACCTGAAAAATGGCCCATTCGTATTCATCATCCGGCCGCCTATGCGGCATAAAGCTTCGGCCCAACCATATGGATCATCGTAGTCTAAACAATCCCTAATCGCTGGCGCAATATCGCGGCGCCAGCAATTATGGCCGACTTTTCCGGCCAGATATACTTTTGGTGGACGAAAATTGCCGCCACGATCAGGCTTTATCTCAAACCATGTGTCAATGTCCGACACATAGAAATCCGGCAAATACCTGCCGTGGCTCGTCTCAAACCCCTGCGGCTCATACACCCAATCCCAGCCCATGTGCTCAAAAAACACGGCCCACCGGGCCTCCAGCCGGGAGCGAAAACGGTAGCCCTTCCATTCGGTCTCGATAGCCTTTATCATCGCCACATCCTCAACATGTTGTGGCGGGCGGTCTCGCACACCGCCCGCCAATTTGCTCAAAACGGAATCGAGTCCTCGATCTCCCCGTGATCGCCCACGGTTGCCGTCTGCTGTTCGGTGTAGGCGGTGCCGTTCTGCTCGCGCAGCCGGTGCTGGCCGGTCGTCACCTTGTCCGCCAGCCACTCAGGCAGCTTGGACAACACGTCCGGGTCCGGGTTCTCGCACGAATACACCAGCAATTCGCCCACAGCCGCCGGCGCCTGCATCCCCTTGGGGAGCGGCGAGATCGAAGCGATGTTGGCGTAGGTGCGATCCTCCTTCGTGTTGTGGACCACGTTGAGCAGGCAGGGCTTCCCGAGGACGTTTTCCAAGTCAAAGCCCGCAAGCTCGTCCTTGGAGAAGGCGCGCCCGCGCCAGCTTTCCAGCGTCTTGCGCAGGGTCGCCTTTTCGTTAAGCGACACGTTGAACATCTGCGACACGACAAACGGCTTGCCGTCTTCCATCGTCTCGGAGATTTCCCACGCGATCCGCAGGCGGTGCTTGGCGCCGTACATGCCGCCTTCCTGGATGCCCATGTCGATGATCTGCGTGCAGACGGCGGCGTGCGTTCCGGCGGGTGCCGGCTCAAAGTTGCCGCCTCCGCTGTCCTTTACCACGAGTGGCATTTTCTACTTCCTTTCCTAGTGCGCATCTCAGCTCTTTGCTATCTCGCGCAAATGCCGGATGCCGTCCGGCGCGGATGCGTGGCGTTGCTCAAGCTCGGCCACGAATTGGTAGATGACCGCATCGAAGAACTCGGGGCGTTCTGTCGCCCACGTCGAGATGATCGGCCAATACATGAGCAGGCGGCGACGCACGGTTTCGGCGCGCACTGGGCGAGCCATTTCTGCGCATATTGTCGCCAGCTGTTCTTCCGGGGATAGGTCCGACACAAAGTCCGCAGCCCCGAAGCCGGGGACCCGCCATTCCGTGTTGTCCTTGATGAAAAACGGCATCAGGCCATCCCCTCCCGCGCGAGGTAGGCCAGCCCGTCGAGGGTGATGTCCGCCCAT
>CAZUVG010000265.1:0-4838 GCA_964623765.1 uncultured Roseicyclus sp. | reverse complement strand
ACGGCGACACCCTTCTTGTCGAGCACGGTGGAAATGTCGTGCGCGTGCGCCGGACCGTCCATCGTGAAGGAGAAGATGGCACCTTTCCGCGCCGAGTGGCCCTGCACCGACAGCCAGTTGAGGCCGGCCAGCCGGTCGCGCGCGTAGTCCGTCAGGCGCCTCTCGTGCGCGGCGATGTTCTCCATGCCGACGTCCATCATGTAGTCGAGCGCGACGCCGAGGCCGATCTGCTGGACGATGCCGGGCGTTCCGGCCTCGAACTTCATCGGCGGGTCGTTCCAGGTGATCTCGTCGCGATGGACCTCGCGGATCATGTCGCCGCCGCCCATGAAGGGACGCATCTCCTCCATCCGCTCGCGCCGGATGTGCATGGCGCCCGACCCCGAAGGCCCGTAGAGCTTGTGGCCAGTGATCGCGTAGAAATCGGCACCGAGCGCGTCGAGGTCGAGGGGCATGTGCACCGCGGCCTGGCTGCCGTCCACCAGCACCGGAACGCCGCGCTCGTGGGCGGCATCCACGACGGGCTTCACGTCGAAGACGGTTCCGAGGACGTTCGACATGTGGCTCATCGCGACGAGCTTCGTCCGGGGGCCGATGGCGTCGATCACCGCCTGCGGGTCGAGATCGCCATTGCCGTCCACGTCTACCCATTTCAGCACTACGCCCTGCCGCTCGCGCAGGAAATGCCACGGCACGATATTGGCATGATGCTCGGCGACGGTCAGGACGATCTCGTCGCCCGCCTCCATCCGCGGCATGGCCCAGCCATAGGCGACGAGGTTGATCCCCTCCGTCGTGCCGGAGGTGAACACGATCTCGCGCTCGTCCTTCACGCCGAGGAAACGTGCGATCTTGCCGCGCACGGCCTCGTAGTTCTCGGTGGCGAGGTTCGACAGGTAGTGCAGGCCCCGGTGCACGTTGGCGTATTCCATCGAATAGGCCTGCGCGATGGCGTCGATGACGACCTGCGGCTTCTGCGCCGAGGCGCCGTTGTCGAGGTAGACGAGCGGCTTGCCGTTCACCTCGCGCGAGAGGATCGGGAAATCCGAGCGGATCTTGTCGATGTCGTACATGGTCTCTCCTTGGACGGGAGAATGGCGCGTGCCGGGCATCGGGCCATGGGGTGTCATGACGCGGGCACCGCGAGGCCGAGCGCCGACAGCACCATGCCAAGGGCGATCAGCAGCCCGAAGGCCGACAGGAGCGTCACGACGAAGACGAGGCCCAGCGAGGCAAACCCGTGCAGGACCGCGATGAAGTTCACGAGCAGCCAGAAGAACAGCCCGATCGCGACCAGCGTGATGAGGCCGGCAAGCGGCGGCAGGACGAGGATGGCAAGGACCTGCACAACCTGGATGCAGACGAAGATGAACTGCAGCCAGATGACAAGCAGCGCCGCCTCCTCGAGGCTGCCGGTGCCGCCGAAGAAGCGCCCGATATGGTGGATGGCGTGGATCATAAGGAACAGGAAACCCGCCTGGATCAGTCCCAGCGTCATCGGCGACTGCGCGAAGGGGCCGGTCATCGCCCCGTCGGCCGGCATGTCGGTCAGCAGGCCGACGATCTCGCCCATGATCATCGAGGTCACGACGACGAGCGCGAACATGAGCCACAGCGCCTGGCGCGCGGGCGCGAAGCTCAGCACCGTTGTCGCCCCCTCGCGCGGGTTCGCCACGGTGTCGCGGGCGAGCCGCAGGAGCGTGCCCAGGGTCGCGATGTCCGTCATGCCGCCGCCTCCGCCTCGGGGCCGCGTTCGGCCTCTCTCAGACAGATGCCCCAGATCGACACGAAGGCCAAGAGCAGCAGGGCGCCCACCACGGTGTGAGCAGGACCCGGCCCGATGAAGCCGGCGACGAGGCCGTGGAAAAGCCAGGCAGGCGAGGTTGCAAGGATCGTCCAGAAGAAGGCGAGCCGCGCCGAGTACCACGTCCCGGCACCGCGGAAGAGCCGTGCGGCAAGATGCGTCGCGGCCGCGATTCCATAGGCCGCGAGCGGCACGAGGAACAGCCAGCCCATGAGCGCCCCGCCGATACGCGCATCGAGCGGCACGGAGGGGTCGAGATAGGCCTCCCGGCTCAGCCGCGGCCATTGCGCCACGAAGATCAGCGAGCAGCCGAGGACGAGGTACATGAGCGCGCGGTCCTCGCGCTTGCCCTGCCCGAGAAGCCGACGCATCACCACCCGCGGCCGGCGCCACGTTGCCGCGATGTCGCGCGAGACGCTCAAGGAATCACCCCTGCCGGCGGCGGGCCAGCCATTGCTCCAGTCGGGTACGGATGTCCTCGCGCAGTCGCTCGTCGTCGATCTCCTCGATGGCCTCGGCGAGGAAGGCGAGCACCAGGAGATCGGTCGCCTCCGCCTCCGGCACGCCCCGCGAGCGCAGGTAGTATAGCGCCGTCTCGTCGATGGCGCCGGTCGTCGAGCCGTGGGAGCACTGCACGTCGTCGGCGTAGATCTCGAGCTCGGGCTTGGCCTGGAACGAGCTGTCCTCGTCGAGCAGCAGCGACTGGCTGATCTGGTAGCCGTCGGTCTTCTGCGCGTCGGGCTTCACCAGGATCTTGCCCTGGAACACGCCTTCCGCCCCGTTGCGCAGGACCTTCTTGAAGACCTGCCGGCTCTCGCACCCCACCGCGTCGTGGGTGACGAAGACCGTGTCGTCGTGGTGGAATGCGCCGTTCGCACCGTCGCCCATCGCCGCGCCCGCGACGTGGGCCACGCCCTCGTCGCCGGTGAACTCCACGACATGCTCGTTGCGCGTGAGCACGCCGTTGGCGGTCAGGGTGAAGGACTTGTAGACCGATTCCCGCCCCAGCCGCGCGAACATGTGCGTCACTGCGCGCCGCTCGTGGTCCCGGCCCTGCGCCCTCACGTGATGGAACGTGCCACCATCCGCGACATCGACCTCCATCGACTTGTTGAAGCGCGCCGCGGCGGGACCGTTCTCCAGAACCGTGACCTCCGCGCCTTTCTCCACCCTGACGAGATGGTGGAGAATGGCATCCGAAGCCTCGTCGCGGTGCAGGTAGATCAGGTGGATCGGTCTCGATGCCCTGCCGGTCGCCCGGATCACGATGCCGTCGGTGGCGAAGGCCGAGTTGAGTGCTGCGAGCGGCCGGCGAACGGGGCTCTGTCCGCGTGTCTCGAGGACGCCGTAGAGCTCGCGCGCCCAATGGATGTCCTTCGACATCACGTCCGAGAGCCGCTCGACCTCCACGCCGTCGAGCGAGAGGTCGTCGGACTGCGCGGGGTCGAACACGCCGTCGACGAAGACGATCTTCAACCGGTCGATCCCGGCATAGAGCGGCGACTCGTCGGCTCCGTCGAACAGGCCGGCATGGGTGGCGTCCACCTGCGTCAGGGTCGCGGGGTCGGTGTATTTCCAGTACTCGTCGCGCCGTGTCGGCAAACCGTACTCGCGCACCCGCCCCAGCGCCGCCGCCCGCGCCTCGGAGGCCCAGCCGGACTGGGCACCCGGCACGGCGAGCGCATCCAGGCGCGCCTCGGTCAAGTCGGCGCGCGCCTGCTTCTGTGCCGCCGTCATAGCCATTACGCGGCCTCCCCGATGATGTCGGAATAACCGTTCTTCTCGACCTCCAGCGCCAGTTCCGGCCCGCCGGTCTTCACGATGCGGCCGTTCGACATGATGTGCACCACGTCCGGCACGATGTGATCCAGAAGGCGCTGGTAATGCGTGATGACGAGGAAGCCGCGTCCCTCGGAACGCAGCGCGTTCACGCCCTTGGCCACGAGTTTCATCGCGTCGACGTCCAACCCCGAGTCGGTCTCGTCGAGGATGCACATCTTGGGCTCCAGCAGCGCCATCTGCAGGATCTCGTTGCGCTTCTTCTCGCCGCCGGAGAAGCCGACGTTCACCGGCCGCTTCAGCATGTCGGCATCGATGTCGAGGTCCTTGGCCTTTGCCCGGATGAGCTTGAGGAAATCGCCCGCACTGACCTCCTCCTCGCCGCGCGCCTTGCGCTGCGCGTTGAGCGCGGTGCGCAGGAAGGTCATGTTGCCCACGCCCGGGATCTCGACGGGATACTGGAACGCGAGGAAAAGCCCTGCCGCCGCCCGTTCCTCCGGTTCCATCTCCAGCAGGTCCTCGCCCTCCAGCGTCGCGGAGCCATCCGTCACCTCGTAGCCCTCGCGGCCCGAGAGCACGTAGGACAGCGTCGACTTGCCCGAACCGTTCGGGCCCATGATCGCTTGAACCTTCCCGGCCTCCACGTCCAGGTCGACGCCCTTGAGGATCTGCTTGTCCTCCTCTTCGAGCTTCACGTGAAGATTCCTGATGCTGAGCATGGGTTTACCTCGTGTCTTTCATGTTGGAGGCCATGCCTCCGAAATCCTGTTTCAGTCGAGCGTGACGGCCGTGCCGCTGGCCGAAACCATCAGCATGTTGTTGATCACCTCGTAGTCGAGATCGATCCCGACGACGGCGTTGCCGCCCATCTGCCGGGCGCGCTCCTCCATTTCCTCCAGCGCCACCGCCCGCGCCTTTCCGAGTTCCTCCTCGTAGGCGCCGGAGCGGCCGCCGATGATGTCCGTGATCCCGGCGAAGATGTCGCGGAACACGTTGGCACCAAGGATGGCCTCGCCCACGACGATACCGTGGTAGCGCGTGATGGTGTGGCCCTCCACCGTGGGCGTGGTGGTGACGATCATGACACTCTCCGGGGTGGTGCCGGGCGCGGCGGGCGTCAGCCCACCGACCCTTCCAGGCTGATCGCGACGAGCTGCTGCGCCTCCATCGCGAATTCCATCGGCAGCGCCTGCAGAACCTCGCGGCAGAATCCGTTCACCACGAGCGCCACGGCCTCCTCCTCGTCCATGCCGCG